>SUVU01000037.1 GCA_015061865.1 Lentisphaerota bacterium | reverse complement strand
CGGCTCTGACAATCCTTGATCTGGCTTCATCATCGTTTTTCAGATAGATGATTTTTAGGTCCTCGCAGACGGTCTCAAGCATAAGAAACTCGTTTTCCAACTCATTCATCGCAACATCCACCAGTTCGGTCAGTTCTATCCGTGAGGTATGACGGCGTTTGATAACCGTGGTTCCTCCGAAAGCCAGATTGCTGCAGACCGTCACGCTGATACCAGCCGACAGTCCGACCGCAAAACTTTTGTCATGGCTGTTACGCAGACCGATGCAGCGGCTCCAATCAGAACTGTTGCTTTTATTGATCCGCATTACTCCGAACATCTTTTGACCTTCACGGGCAAGTCCGAAGTTTTCATCCAGAATCTGCCAATGGTGAGCTTTGACCACATCGGTCACGGCTTCAATAACTTCCATGTGAGGAACCGGCTTCCAACTCTCCGTACCTCCGGGAGTCGGAACGAGAGCGACCTCATCACGGCTGACAAACTTTCCATCGCACATCATCAGTCCCATAGTTACCTCCACTTTTTGCAACGGTCACGGTACGGGCATTCTGCACAGCCGAAGCCGCCTTCATTGGGATAGAAGTTACCGCTGTTGACGCTCTTTTCGATACCATTGGCAAGCGAAACGAAGCGTTCCAATTCGTTATCTGTCCGCAACGTATAGTAGTTATTTACGGTTGGGGTCTTGGCTTTGGTGTAGACATCAAAACGGAACAACGGTTTTTCTCCGTACTTCTGTTTGAAAGCATAACAAAAGGCAGTTGCTTGCAAGTCCTTATCGGCTTTGCCAATTGCCCATTTTGCAGATGCGGTCTTCCAGTCTACGATGCAATTATCGTGACCGTCCGTTACTACGCAGTCAAATTCGCCGATCAGCGGCTTGCTCAAACCGGGGACATTGACAGAAAAAGTTTCAGCCACCCGCTGCACAGCGAAATCATCCTGCCAATTTTTACAAGCGACCTCAACCATTTTGAAGCCGGTCTGCAAAAGGCTGTCATAGTCCTCATTGGCTTTATATACGAGGTTTTCGGCGGCATCGGTTTCTGCTTTGAAATAATCTTCAAAGACGTCGCAAACTTCACGCTCGGACATATCGCGTCCAATGCGGGCACGCTCTGAAAGTGCCGCATGAAACGCTCTGCCAAGCGGAAAGCATGAGCCGGTACGCTCCGGCTCTGCATTGTCAATATAGCGGAATTTGTACTTCAACGGACAGGTAAGATAACACTGCATCGCTGAATACGACCAATGCGGCATCTCTTTCAGCTTATCGATTCTCATGCTGCGTTCCTCCATTGTTCGATCAAAGCGGAGCACTGCTTCTTGCTCAACTGGTTGATGTTAGCAACATTGTTCTGGGCGGCGATCTGAGCCGGAGTAACACCACGGCGACTTGCCAGAGTGAGCAGATAATTGATCTGTTTGGGGCTGGCTGGGGTAGTACCCTGAACCGGCTGATTGTGAGCATTCTGCGAACCGTTGCCCCCTTGTGGGATGGGGGTATTTCCATGTAATTCGGCTTCGACAGAATTACGCACCATTGCGAAAGTTTCATGGATTTTGCTGTTGAGCTGCTCCAAACTCAGACCGTCCGGAAGCTCGACTTCGATACTGGCATGATAACTCTGACTGGTGTACTCTCCCTCTGCAGGGATTTTTTTACTGTAAGAAGCATTGAGTTTCAACATAATTTTTTCTCCTGAAATGACGAAGGACAGGCGGCATTATACCGTCTGTCCTTCATGGGTGTTTAACATTTCGATCAAGGCGAGTCGCCCTCCGCAGTTTTAACGCAGGAGGGCAGCCGCCGCGACATAACGAAGCCGACGTTCGGCTCAAATCGCCATACGGATACGTTCAATGGCACGGCGGGCTTGGATGAAGTCGCGTTCTTTCTGCTTCTGAACGAGGGCGACTTCTTTGACCTTGCGAATGAGTACGCCTGACTCATCCAGCAGCAGTTTGAGTTTACCACGGAATTCTTCAACATTGGCGTTGAGTTCATCCAGCGGATTTGCGACCGGAGCAGTCTGCTCCACAACATTGGTGTTTTCTGTTTCCATTTTCTTTTCCTCCTGTTTAGGTTGAATGGGATTTTTGTTAATTGTTCGAATTGGCATGGCGATATACTGACCGGCACCGCCTGAAGCGATGACCGGAACCAGACCGTCTGAATGGGCTTTGAATGTGGTGTAACCTTGCAATAACATCCGCAGAATGATTTCACGGTCAAGCGTCAGAACGGCTCTGGGCTGTACTCCAGTAACGGTAGTTTGGGTATTCAGTTCAAAGTTCGGCTGAATACACGAAACAAGCGTAACCGAACCATCGGGCATTACGTTCAATTCCACGCCATTGGTGTTCTTCTGACTGGGGATCATCTTCACCCATGCGATCACTTTTTCGGGGTCGTGCAGGGTGATGCTGTAATCGTGACTTTCAGGTGATGGAATTACACCGCGCCAGTTCGGGTACTGACCTTCCAGAAGTTTGCCTTGCCAACTGAAGTTGCCGATCTCGATCTGAAAGAGCTTGTCCCAAACCTGAAGCACCCCCATTTCAGAAGTTCTGGCTGCCAGTAACGCCGACGGGAACGGTATTGTTACATCTTTAGCCAGCGATAACACGCAGGGCAGATGCAACAACTGTTTACCATCTGTCGCGGTCACGCCAGCATTTGAAAGGTTGATACCTTGCAGCAACCGCCGATAATTTCCACGATCGACAACTGAAGCCGCCTGTGTCAGCAGTTCTCCAAAGTTCACCGGGAGTATCACAGAAATTGCATCTGCTGTCGGCTCTTCCAGTTTAGGAAAGTCAAGGAACTTTCCAGTCAATTCGATCGTTTCAGAACGCCCCATCCTGACCAGATCTTTCAACTCTTTGAATGGCACGCAGAAGTCGATCTCGGTTTCCGCGAATGCATCCAGAATCACCGAAACCGTCTCCACTCCATCAGTAGCCATCGCCATAACGCCATCGACATCACCGACAAACCGCACCGAACGGTACAACTCCACCGGTGAAGTCTGGCACACCACTTTGCCCAGCACCCGCAGGGCATCATTCAAAACACGCTTTTCAACTCTCATTTTTACCTCCTATTTGGTTAGAGTTTAAAGACAAAAAGCCCCGCCGATTCCGAAGAATCAGCGAGGCTCATATTTGATCGTGAGCTTATCTCACTATAGTGATATATAACTCAAATTTTTTGAAAAGCTTTTGCTAACAAACAATATGCTATATGCAATATTCTCTTGATAATAAATTGGGAATATTATGGTAGTCAACTGGCTTATATTGATAGCACGCTTCATCTTCTCCAAGAAAATTCCACCCTAAACATGGCTTATCATAAACTTCTTGAGATAACAATTGAAGTTCTTTATTTTCAAGGATAGAATTTGGTAAAAGTGGTGAGAAAAATATATCTTCAGTATATTTGAATGACAAATAAGTAATATATTGTAATTTTTCTCCTATCGGCAATTTATTAAAAGATTGAATAAAACTTCTATACCTTTTTTGTGAAAATTTATCAATAAAAAGAATTATAATTGTTTTGTCGACCAAGGGAAATATACATAAATGTAATGATCTTATTTTATATGTGCTATCCATACAATATACGTCATTAATTATATCACCATTTAAATTTTTATGCAAGCTTATATGTGCCTGAACGGCGAACGGTACTTTGTAATCCAACTTTTGCTGAAAAATAATATAGTGTTTTTTTGATAAATTTCTTTCAATGATATTGCGCTACCTTAACAAATCTTCATTATAGTCTCGCATATCCAAATTACAAATATTTTGGATAAAACCCATATTTGAAATAATACTTTTCTTTTCATTGATAATTTCCGGCATTAAACAATCAATGCTTCGCTTATATAAACGAGATAAAAAATTTTTAATGATGATTTGTGCAAGAAAACGATTACTAAAAGTAAAATTTCTAATGTTTTCTTCATTTTCATAATCAGAAAAATAAGTATTGTCACATTTTCTACAAATGTTATAAAATGTTCCGGCTTTATTTAATCCACATTCCATATCGGTAAAATCAAAATTTAACGCAAATCTATTAAAATTTAAAACATTACCATCCGTAGAAATATTTTTCAATATAAACCGAGGAATCAAATGAGAATTACAAAAAGGACCTCCCTTTTGTTCACATAGAAAGCATTTTTCTATTTTTGCACGTGACCTGGCTTCACGTAAAACTTCAGATCTAAATTTCCGATAATCGATTATTTCTGTATTCATATTTTATTATCACAATGCAAACTGATTATTATAAATAAAACCACTATTATTTTCCAAAATATCCGCCGTTTTTAGGGGCACCGCGGAATGTAATTTTACCGGAAACTTTGAGGCGGCTTAATTCACGTTGAAGTGTACGCAAGGGGATGTTCAATGCCTTGGAAATTTGATTGGCACGGCAGCCGGGATTGCTGCTGATGTAGTCCAAGACCGGATTATCGGTTTCAATTGAGGGTTCGGAGGTATGTTGTTTCAGAGCGTTCAGAATTTCGTTAAGCATAAAGTCAACGAAAATTCCGCAATCATTTTTTGCACTGCTGGCGTTGATTGCCCGGTAGTATTCCGGTTGATTGTCATGCACCATCGTTTCAATGGGCAAATGTTGAAACAAAGGATGCAATTTGGTCAAAATCAGCGATTGCCACAGTCTCCCCAAGCGACCGTTACCATCGGCAAAGGGATGGATGAATTCAAATTCATAATGGAACACGCAACTTTTTATCAGCAGATGATCGGGAGCCGATTTCAGCCACTTGAAAAGGTCTTTGATCTGCCCGGGAACAAATTCTGCAGGCGGAGCAATGTGGACAGCTTTCTTGCCGTCAAAAACACCGACACCGCCGCTTCGGAACTTGCCAGGTTCGTCGATCAAAGCGGTCATCATCACCTTGTGGGCTTTCAGCAGATCTTTGGTTGAATACGGATCAAGCTGATCAAAAAGGTCATAAGCAGCAATAGCGTTCTTTACTTCCTGAATTTCCCGCAGCGGAGCGACAACCCGTTTCCCATCCAAAATGTCGGTCACTTGCTTTACCGAAAGTGTGTTACCCTCAATCGCCAGCGAAGACTGGATGGTTTTGATCTTGTTAGCTCGGCGTAATTTCAAAGATTCTGAAGCTTCCTGTGTAATGGTGTAGCGTTCGATCAATGCTGAAATTTCTGCGACCATTGAAATCGCTGCTGCTGAAACGATAAAATCCGGTTGATAATCCATCGTCATTTTCTCCTCACAGCAACTAATATAGCATTTACTCCGCCACTTTTCAAGGTTACTCCGCCAAAACGTGGCGGTGTATTCCGGTGTAAAAGTTCTGGTACTTTAATGCGGGCGACCGGGCCAATCACCTGTATCTATGATATCAGCAGGCATTTCGCTGTCTGAATCATATTGCTTGCGGTAGGCAAGAGGAGTGACTTTGAAATATTTTTTGAAATTACGGTGCAAACTTGAAACATCATCAAAGCCGCATTGCTCGGCAACATGCGGAATGCTTTCATTGGAAAAACGCAATCTGGCAACAGCCAGCCGCATTTGATACGCTTTGCGAAGCTGTTGGAATGTATATCCGGTTTCCTCTTTTACCACATGGATCGTGCGCGGTACGCTCAAATAAAGTTTCCGGGCGAGTTTTTCCAACAGATCCCTCTGATCACAATATTCACCGACAAAACGGTGAATGACCTCTTTGCGGGTCGGAGATAATTGCTGTTGTTTTTCCCGGATGAATTCCCGCAGATCGTGAATCATTGTTATTGACAGCATCCGCAAGGCTTCCATTATCTGTTTGTCTTTTTCCCAATCAAAATTTTCATCGCAAACCAATTCATGTTCGAGTTCCGATTTCAAAAGCGGATGCAGATTTTTCCAATCCACCGGCGGCTTTACAGCTCCGGCAAAAATAATTCCGATCCGCTTTCCGGAGTCGGTGACAGGCATGACATATTCCAACAATCCTGCATGGCAAATTTTGTAACCGCAACGGTTGAAAGCCCATACTTCATTCTGTAAAATTTGAATATCCACTGAACGGCACAACTTTTCGGCATGCTCTTTCTCTTTCCGACACAACTGATGGCAATGAGCGAAACGTTCCTGCGGCAAAATTGTCCGGATCTTACCGGTAAGATCATGTACCGTTACCGACAGTTTGCTCCAGTATTCAAAACAGCGGATGGTATTTTCCAGTTTGTTTTTCATTGAAACGCCTTGATTAAAAATCAAAATATCCAATCTTTGATAAAATAGCACTTGCGCAGATTAAAGCAATACAAAAAATCACTTATTTTTAATAAAATAGCATCTTTTGCAATTTTTTCAACATGTTTGCTGATAGTGTTTCGTTTTGCAGTGGAGTATATTATTTGAGAAAGTTAAAAAGGGACTTTATCAGTAATGAAATCTTTTAATTACAACATCAACAAACAAGTAGAATTCGTTTATAACACGCAAGTTATCGTTGTCGGAGGCGGTCCAGCAGGATTGTGTGCGGCACTGACCGCTGCACGAATGGGATGCAATACTGTGCTGGTGGAAAAAAACGCATTGCCGGGGGGGTATGACTTATGCTGGAGAGGTTTCTCCATTTATGCTTAATCATCTGGGTGAAGAGAGCATGGACCACCCGCTTTATAGCGAATGGGTCACCCGGATGGGAGAATATCACTCGCACAATACAGCGGCCTATGTTCAGAAAAAAATGGGCCCCAAATGGGGTAAACTCTATATCAATAAATTTTACGCGGCATTGAGTGCTGAAGATATGCTCAAAGCTGCCGGCGTTAAAGTTTTGTATGAACACACCCTGTTTGATACGATCACAGAGAACGGCAAAATTTCAGCATTGATACTGCACAACCGCAGCGGTTTGACCGCCGTTTCAGGAGAAGTTTATATTGATGCCTCCGGTGATGGGGTGCTTGCCGCCCAAGCCGGATGCCGGATCGAGGTCGGTAATGATGAAGGTCTCTGCCAGCCGATGACCTGGTGTTTCAAAGTCGCTCCAGTGGATATTCCCGATGAAGATTTCTGGCGTGGCGAATGGAGGAAGGAGATCCAGCAGGCGTATACAGAAGCAAAAGCCGCCGGAATATTGAGTTGTCCCCGGGAAAATGTGTTGATGTTTCAAAGTACCTCACCATCCACAGTTCACTTCAATACCACACGGGTAGTTCTGCACGACCCGTTGGATGCGGCGAGTTATCAGGAAGCCGGAGAGATCGCCAGAGAACAGATCAGGGAATTTCTTTTCTGGCTCCGGGACAAAGTCAGAGGCTTCAAACATGCGGAAATCGTTTCGATGGGACAGCAACTGGGGGTGCGGATGCCGCCGAGCGGTGTCAGACCGGCGACATTGTACAATTTGCACTGCTCGATGTGTTTAAGTTCGCTGGGTTCGGTGTTGAAAGTAAATTCATTGCCCTTGTAGCGGTGGGCGGGGTTGACGTAAAGCGGACGGTCTTTCCAGTAGTGCATGAAGTTCTGGAACGTGCCGTAATGTGCTTCCAGCTGGGGGAAGATCTGAATGTTTTTGGTCGCTTTTCCCGGGCGCGGGGTGATCTGAAGTTTGCCGGCAGCGGCGGTGAAAACCGCCAGTACAGCAAGTGCCGATGCAGCAATTTTTCTCATTACAGGATTCCTTTCTTTTTTTGATCTGTTTTTCGGCAGTATGTGAATACAATCTACTCTATCAAATACCGGATTGTCAACTGACTGAGCCGGAAAAATTGCAGAAAATCCAAATTGATTGAGTTTGATATACGCGCGGTTCCCGGTATGGGGGATGGAACTGCCGTCTTAATTTCTCGCTTTTCTTGAAAAGAGAAGGGGATACGGGGGAAGGGAAAAACTTTTTTTCACGTGAAAAGAAGTTTTTCCTTGCCCCCGCATCGCTTACCCCTATCAAGTACTCTGCACAGCACCCGGCGGCAGACTCTTTTTTATTTTTTACTTTACGGCAGATCTGCCTTCAGCTCAACCGTCACGCAAAATTTTGCGTGACATCGCTTCCGGCAGGTGGTGTCGGCACAATTTGTGCCGACTTGAGCGCTTCGCTTATGTTTCGCCGCAGAAAGCGGCGACCAGCGTTCCGCCGCTGGACCGCGTCCGGGTAGCACCCGGCGGCAGACTCTTTTTATTTATTTTTTACTTTACGCCGAGAGCCGGCTGCGGCGGTGAAGATCATTTGCGGAGTTCCGAATCCAGTTTTATCCGGTTCGGTTTCCCGGCTGACCAGTCGGCGTTTTTGCCTTTGACCTGCTTCGCCAGCCATTGCGCGGCGGCAAACGGCAACAGATTATGTCCGCCCTCAAAGATCGTGATGCGGGCATTAGCTGACTGACGGCGGAAATGGATCTTGCGGCCGTCAAAAGAGGAGTCCTGACGGTACTTTTTGTCCAGCGCCGGAGGAATGAGTTCGTTCTGCACGACAAAATCGATATCTTCCGCGGCGATCCGGTCTTTTTCCGCAGCCAGGATGTTGAACGCATTGAAAGTGTGGCTCACCGGGACGCTTCCGGTATGACCATCGTGGATCCCCGTTGAAATATCTACCGGTATCCCGGCGGCATTGGCAAGCCAGCTCACCGGAGAGCGCAGCAGACATTCTCTGGCGGCAGCGGCAGATTTCTGCGGATCGCCGGAACACGCCTGCTCAATATGTTCAGCATAACGTACAAAGCGGGTCGTTTTGCATTGACGGTGCCATGCCGCGATGTCGGAGATCGCACACCATGCCGATACCGCCGTCCAGAGATCGGGGCGGCGGCCGGCAAGCAGCAGCGAACAGTGCCCGCCGCCTGAACCGCCGACCAGATAAACGCGGTTGGGGTCGACATTGACCGTCTTTTTCATGTACGCCACCGCATCTTCGATGTCGGAAACGACAAAATCTGATCCGCAGGCTTCCGGAGTGTTGTTGGGACCGCGGAATTTGGGGAAGATCATGTGCCAGTCATTTGTTTTACATACTCCGGCATATTCTTCATACCCTCCGGAATGGTCATAGCTCCAGGTGTGCAGCGCGACGAGCAGCGGGCGCGGTTCGTCGGCTTTTGCCCGGTAAAAGATCGCCGGCTGCATGGAACGGTCGATCTTGCAGAAATAAGTCACTTCAGAAATCATAAAAGATCACTTCCTGCGGTGTTTATTCATAGACCTCATCGAGAGCCCACTTGCCTTTGGCGCCCCAGCCCTCATAGATCCACTTGCCGTCGGTGAAATCGGGGAACGCCACCGGCATACCGCCCATGGAAATTGATTGTTCGCTCAGACAGGTGATCGCCATCCATGCTGCGCAGTCGTAAACGTCGATCGGCGGCGGCGCACCGTCGCGCACCGCATCGAAAAATGCCTGCAAAACCAATCCGTCCATGCCGCCGTGACCGCCGATGAGCTGATCGCGGTATTTCTGCCAGATCGGGTGATCGTATTTTTCGTAGATATCCGCCACCGGCGTCCAGTCATGCACGGTGTAAGGATTACCGGCGACATCGATCTCGTCGCGGGTGACGCTGACACCTTCGATATGGACGGCTTTGACATCTTCCAGATAGATACCTTTGGTACCCTGCACCCGGAAATCTCTGGTGTAGGGCCGGGGCAGAGAAACGCAGTGCGTCATGGTGATAGTTTCACCGTTGGCGCATTTGATAACGGTGGTCACCACGTCGCCGGCGGCGTAATGGACCTGTCCGCGGCCGGCTTTTTCCGCAATCTTCATGAAACCGCGGCCTTTGCTGGCGGTCGAAGTCAGAGTCATGAAGCGGTTGCCGCGGTTGATGCGGAGGATCTTGGCGACCGGACCGATGCCGTGGGTGGGATAGAGATCGCCGTTGCGTTTGAAGTTATGCACTTCGCGCTCGGCGCGCTTGCCGTCTTTGAGCGCCATTTCGGAAATATCGTGCTCGTAGCCGCATTCGCAATGGATAAGTTCGCCGAAAAGACCTTTGCGGGCGAGATTCAGACAGAGCAGTTCATCTCTGCCGTAGCAGCAATTTTCCAGCATCATGCAGGAAACACCGGTGGATTCCGCGGCGCGCACCAGATGCCAGAGTTCATCGATGGATGAAGCTCCGCCGACTTCGATACCGGCATATTTACCGTGTTTCATCGCCTCTTCAGCGATCTGCAGGTGGCTGTTCCATGAAGTCGGCACCAGTACGGCATCCACATTGTCGGACGCGATCAGTCCGCGGTAATCGGCAAAAACTTCCGGCTGCGGATAATCTTTTGACTCCATGATCGACTGGATCCGGGCAACTCTTGCTTCGCTGACATCGCAGATCGCGGTGACCAGCACTTCGCTGCGGTCAAAACAGAAGATCGTTGCCAGCAGAGTCTCTGCTCTGGCTCCCAGACCGATAATACCGACTTTTACCGTTTTTTTCATTTTTTACAGGCTCCTTGAGTTTTATGTAATGAAATAAAATGCACTTCTGATCATGTGCTTTTGTTAATATATATCAGGCAGATACACTTGACAATCGTACTTTTGTTGTATTTTATGTGAATTTTGCTGTACTGTCGGATCACTTTTCTGCAGATTTCTGGAACCGCGCAGTTGTCCCGGGGTGGAACCGGTGATCTGACGGATCGATCTGATGAAGTAGTTGCTTGAGGAAAATCCGCTGCGATGGGCGATTTCCACGATGGGCAGCCGGGTCGAGTGGATCAGGCGCAGAGCGTGCTGGCAGCGGCAGGATTTCAGATAATTGGAAACATCTATTTTGTACATCGTTTTGAAGTTGCGGTTGACCGTGGTGCGATGGATACCCAGATGTTCCGCGATCGTAGCGATGGAAAAATTCTGATCGGTGAAAGTATTGTCGATCATGGATTTGATGGTTTCCGCGATATTATCGTCACCTGAACGGCTGCTGCCGTTGTTGCCGCCGACGATCCTGGTCAGGATATGAAACGCATTATTCAGGACCTCCAGCTGAGACTCCGGGGCGGTGATTTTGTGATAAATATTATCGAAAAGCTGTTCCGGGCAGCTTCCGGCACAGTGCATTCCCGGGGTGATTTTCAATGCGGCAAACAGTTTTCCGGCATCCGGTCCGGCGATGGTCAGCCAACGGTAGTGAAATGCGCAGTGGTCTGGACGGTACACATGCAGTGATCCCGGCGGATAATACCATACCCAGCCGGGGCGCAGGATGAAATCTTTTTTATTTTCGTTTCTGAAAACGCCTCTGCCGTCGATCGCCCAGAAAATTTCACAGAAGTCAACACTTTTGATCCGCTGTCTTTCCATGGCACCGAGTCTGCAGTCACCGAGAGAACGGACGTAAAAGCCCAATTCTCCGGTGTACATGGAGAATCTGAAGATGTTTTTCATTGATATGCCCCCAAAATGCGACAAAATGCATCGAAAATGCTATTGTTTTTTATATCAACTTACTGTATAATATATCGCTGTAAAATAAATCGTGCAATAATGATGGTATAATATTGTTATAAAATATCGGAAAGGTGCGTTGAATGGAGCTGAATATACCGCAGGAAACTTTACAGAAGCAGATGCGTATCGCCATTGAGTGGCTGACCGGAGTTGCCTGTGTACATGACAATAAACCGGTCGGTGCTGTCGGAGAGGCGTTTGATTACAAATATTGGAATGGCGCGATCCGCGGTGAATACAGTGGGGCCACGCGCACGTGGGGTGTCAGCTGTCCCTACTGGCATACCGGTCAGGCGGTGAAAGCTCTGGTGATGGCATCCGGAGTGCTTCAGGATGACAGTTTGCTTGAAAAGGCGCGATTCAGTGCCGGATTTCTGCTGGCAAATCAGCGCGAAGATGGACTTTTTCCGGCGCAGGAGGTCACTCCGGGGGAAATCAACACCTCTGCCACTTTGGAAAGCGTGGACGGACTGTTTTACCTGAGCGATGCCACCGGCGATGAAAAATACCGCAATGCGGCATTGGCAGCGCTTGACTGGGTCGCAAAGCGGGCATGGATGCCAGATGTTCGCAAGTTCAAAGATATTTACAATGCTGAAAAAGATGACTTCATTTACGGTACGCCCTCATCGCAGGATCGGCCGTTGATCGATGATGCTGTGTTTCTGAAAGCTTACCATCTTACCGGAGATACTGCCTATAAGAAGATCATTCTTGATGCAGCTCAGACTCTGCTTGAAAATGAAGATCCCCCCGGCAACTGGGTGATTTATATTCCCAGCCGTCCGGTGCCGGGATTCATTCATCCGCGTCATGCGTTCTGGTGGGGGCTGCCGATGCTGTCGATATATCACGAAACCGGAGACGAGAAGTATAAAGATGTCTTT
The DNA here is from genome assembly GCA_015061865.1 of Lentisphaerota bacterium. Lineage (GTDB taxonomy): Bacteria > Verrucomicrobiota > Lentisphaeria > Victivallales > Victivallaceae > UBA1784. The sequence goes on along the minus strand of SUVU01000037.1, from coordinate 7,554 downwards.
TTCCGTGCTGTCGAGTGGTACAGACGTGCGCTCCGTCAGGATGGGGGTATGTTCCGGTTGACGTTCCGTGATTTTTCGACGCATTGTTTCGGGCATGCCACCAGTGGTTCGGCATGTGCCGCCCGTTGTTTCATGGCGGCATTCCGGGAGAGCGGCAAACGGGAATTTTTGGATCTGGCAGAGGCGGCGCTGTCGTATTGCGGTTCCATGCTGCTGTCGGAGGCGAAAGATCCCAATTTACGCGGTGCAGTTCTGGAAAAGATCATGCCTCCGGACGGGACGGACAATCTGCCGTATCACATCCGCGATCTCGGAACGATCTTTTTCATTCAGGCGGCGGCGGAATATCTGGAATTTTACCGTGAAGACAAATGAGGATTCCGGCATGAAAAGAAACCGCTTTTTTACATTGATCGAACTGCTGGTCGTGATCGCGATAATCGCGATCCTCGCGGCGATACTGCTGCCGACGCTGAAAGCTGCCCGGGAACGGGCAAGGGAGAGTGACTGTGCCAGTAAGCTCAAACAGATCGGGCAGGCATATGTGCACTACGCGGCGGATTTCGATAATTTCAAACCGCAGGCGATGGAAAAGAATGCTGTCGGATATTTTTTCGCGCAGCTGGGAGGGACAAATGTTGACAAAACCCCCAAATATCTGCCCAATGCGTATCTTGCCGGAGATGACAGCGGCAAACGCAGCAAAGGCTTCTGGGCGTGTCCGGCGGTGCTGATCCCTGAAGGTTCTTCCTATCCGCGCAGCACTTACGGGTTGAATTCCTATATGGGCCATGATCAGCATCTTAAATTCGATAAAGTCATGCGTATTGCAACTGACATTCAAACGGTAAAGAATCCAGCGTCTGCTTCACTGGCTTATTGCGGAGTGAGTTATTATATCGACTGTACTGCCAAAGAGAAAAACAATCAACCCATCGGCGGCGGCAATGAATTGCGTCCGAGCCACCGCAATGGAAAAGTACTGGCAACGCTGTTTCTGGATGGTCATGTCGATCACGTTGATATGGCAGAAGTGCGTTCCGGATTCAACACCTCAAGAAGTAAACCTCTGAACCGTCCGTTCTGGGGTATGAAACAGAATTAACAAGGAGTAAAAAATGAAAAAGTTGTTGTTGATAGTGGGTTTGACCGCTCTCTTTTGTGCCGTCGGTGCTGCTGAAAATCTGCTGGAGAACAGTGATTTTACCCAGCTGCGCAAAGGCAAACCGGCAAACTGGAGCTGGTGGCACCAGAAAGGCGGAAATATGAGTGTCACGCAGGTTGAAACCGACGGCAAAAAAGCCGTTTGCATCGAAAACAGTCTGAATGGCAGTCTGGGGCAGCGTGTTCCGGTCACGGCTGGCAAAGAGTATACCGTTTCGCTCACCGGCAAACTTCTGGGCAATTCCAATGCGCTTTTTTTCATCCGTTACTACGATGCTGCCGGCAAACGGATGAATCAGAAAAAATATGTCTTTTCCAGTCGCAAACGCGGCAGTTGGGAGACCGTTTCTGTCCGGGTCGTCGCTCCGGAAAATAGTGTTTCCATGCTGCTGATGATCGGTGTCAAAGGTCAGCAGAGTGCCGAAGATAAGATGTATCTGACCGATGTCACGATCTCTGGAGAAAAATAAATATGAATCGATCCGGTCTGATTGCGGCATTGCTGGCAGGTATTCTCTCTCCGGTGATACTCTGCGGGCAAAACGGGGTAGTCTATTTTGATGCCAACGGCAACGGCAGGTTTGATGCCGGGGAGTCCGGGGTGGCAGATGTGGCTGTATCGGACGGGGTCAATATTGTCTCCACCGGAGCTGATGGCAGATTTTCGCTGCAGCCGTCAGCCGGAGCCAGACATGTTTACATCACTGTGCCGGATGGATACCGCGCCAATGGCAGATTTTTCCGCAGAGTTGATGAAAAAGCTGAATTTCCGCTGGTCAAATGGTCGAACCGGCCCCGCCGTTTCGTTCAGATCACCGACGGTGAGATCGCCGTGGAAAAACCGTGGATGAAAAAACTTGAAACGCTGTTGAAAACAGAACCGGCGGATTTTTTGATCTACACCGGTGATATCACCGGCAAATATGCTGATGGTCTCGCTTTTGCCGCCGGACGTTTTACGTTTGAAACGATGGGCGTACCGGTTTATTTCACCATCGGCAATCATGATTTCACTGACGGAAAATCCGGAGACGACATGTACATGACTCATCTGGGGCCGTTGTGGTACTCGTTTGACTCCAACGGGGTGCATTATATTGTTGCACCGATGCACTGGGACGGTACCGGACAGCGGCGCAAACATCCGGTGACCTACAAACCGCAGGATTATTCCCGCTGGATACGCAAAGATCTGGATCGTCAGCCATCCGGCAAGCCGGTGGTGATGTTTGCGCATGCCCCGATATTTGACATTCCCGGGGTGAAAGAGATCATCGAGCCGGAAAAATTCAATATCACCGCCTTTATCCACGGTCACAATCACATGTGTACGGCGTATGAATTGTCCGGAGTGCGTCATCACTGCGTTTCATCGGTGAAAAACGGTTTGCCGTTTGCCGCAATGGGAATATATGAGCTGGATAGCGCCGGAGCTGTCCGGCGGCTGCCGTATCCGGTCGATGCCGCATTTTCCGCTCCGGCAAAGGGCGAAAAACGTTTGCAATGGAGTGATCGCAGTCAGGGAAGTTACTTCATGGCGGATCCGGTCGTAAACGGAAATATTGTTTATGCCGGCAAAAGCGATGTGCTGAACAATGAACACGGCGGAGTTGCCGCATTTGACCGGAAAACCGGCGCTGAATTGTGGACATACCGGACTGAAAACTCCATCCACGGTACGCTTGTTTTTGTAGACGGGACGGTTTATGCTGCGGACATGGAGTGTTACCTCTATGCGATCGACGGCAAAAGCGGCAAATTGATCTGGAAACAGCGTTTTGCCTCCACCTGCGGCGGGATCTGTTACAGTCAGGGGGTGATTTATCATGATGGCAAAGTTATTGCCGGATTCGGAAATACTCTGAAATGTTACCGTGCCGCAGACGGCAAATTGCTCTGGCACACTACCGGTAAACGCGGTAAACCTGTCCGCTGGGGCAATGGCGCACTGAATATCATTGCCGGCAATGCCGTTATCGGCGGGGACGGCGGACGCCGCAGTGCGGTGGATGCCGCCAATGGCAGAGTGGTCTGGCAGGGGGGCAGATATAATTTCTCCACCCCGGTTTTTGCGGACGGTAAATTGTATGCGGTCTGCGGTAATAATTTCTGTGAACTGGATATGTCAACCGGCAGAGAGGTGCGCCGTTTTGCCAAACTTCCCAACCGCTGGATGGGGCGTTTTACCCCGGCGGTTGCAGATAATGTGCTGTTTTCCGGGACTCCGCACAACGGTCTGATCGCCATTGATCTTGCCACCGGCAAACTCAAGTGGCGTTTTCTGCCGTCGGCGGCACTGGCGGCGGCGGATTATGATCGTTTACCTGCGGTGGAGGGCAGGGTGCAGATCGGCGGCGGCATGGTATTTTTCGGCGGGGTGGACGGCAAAGTTTATGCGCTTGACACCGCCACCGGCAAACCGCTCTGGAGTTATGCTACCGGCAGTCCGGTAAGCGGCATAACGCTTGCCGGGGGTGAATTGCTGGTGACAAATTATGCCGGATATCTGTTTAAATTCAATGTTTCTGACTTGAAAGTTAATGCGTTATGAAAAAAATCATCCTGTTGTTTCTGTCTGCCTGTTTTGCATTGCTGTCATGGGCAAAACCGCTGGATCTGACCCGTCCGGAGCTGGTCGTTCCCGATGATGCGCTGCCGTGTGTCCGGTTTGCAGCGGAGGAACTTCAGGAACATCTGGAACTTATTACCGGATATAAACCGGAGATTTTTACGGAATCCCGGCGCAGTCAGGGGAGTTTCACCGCGACGGTCTGGCTCGGTGACTGCCGCCATGCCCGTGAGACCGGATTGTCTGCAAATGAGCTGAAAAATTTTGAATTCATCATCAAAAGTCAGGATGGTGAATTGTTTCTGCTGGGCAGAGATAAAGCTGGTAATATGACCAAAACCGCCCGTTACGGGGCGTTGACCGTTTCTTCCGGGACGCTGTTTGCCGTTTACGATTTCCTCGATCGTGATCTGGGCGTGTACCACATCTGGCCCGGGAAGCTCGGCACGGTGGTGAAAGCACGCAAAGTTCTGCAGCTTGAGAGTGTAAAAGAGCGTCGCGGCGGTCACTGGAGCCGGAGTTCGCTGTTCTGGTCGGGGGATTATTTTGCCGGGCGCGCTCCGTTTTACAGCAATACTGCCCACGAATTTCTGGCAGTTCAGCGGCAGTGGTTGTGGCGGCAGAAGTTTTGTGTGGTATCGGACGGTGTTTTCAGCGGTCACCGCTTCAAAAGTTACTGGAAACGTTTTCACCGGACTCATCCGGAATATTTTGCCATGCTTCCGGACGGCAAACGGCGGCTGCTCGACGGTGATATCCGGGGGACGCGGGTGACGATGTGCGTATCCAATCCCGATCTGGCACGTCAGGCGGCGGAAGATTACCGTCAGGTATTTCTGAATAAAAAACTTGCTCCGGAAGTGCGCAATGCGCTCAACGCCGGAGAGAATGATGCTCCGGGGATGTGTACATGCAGATCCTGCCGGGCGTGGGATGATCCGGAGGATAAGCGTTTTGATATTCATCCTTACTGGATGGGGAAAGTCATTCCGTCGATGGCACAGCGTTTTCCGCTGCTTGACACCATTGACGGCGGTTCATCGGCGTCAAATTCGCCGTCGCTCTCTGACCGTTACTGCCGTTTCTATCTGGCACTGCAGCAGCAGGCACGGCAAATAAATCCCGATGTCAAAGTTTGCGGTTTTGCCTATGCCAATTATGCCGCACCGCCGCGGACGGTCAAGCTCAATGACGGGATCATCATCACGGTCGTCAACTGGAGTTATTTCCCCTTTACCAACGAAAGAATCCTGCAGAGCATGAGCGACTGGGAAAAGTGGCGGGATACCGGCGCTCAATTGGCTCTGCGTCCGAATTCGACCAATTGCGGGCATAATATGCCGATATTTTATGGCAGGAAACTTGCAAAATTGTTCCTTCATGCGTATAATAATGGTGCAGTTGCAGTCAGTTATGATTCGCTGATCGGGCAGTGGGGTGCGCAGAGTGCCAGTTACTACTGTCTGGGCAGACTGAATGCGCGTCCGGATCTGACCGTGGAGCAGGTGCTTGACGAGTATTTCAGTGCGTTCGGTGCGGCGGCGGATGAAATCCGTGAATTTGTGGCGTTTCTGGAGCAGAATTCGGAGCGCGTGACTGTGGATGAGATGTGGGCGCATGCGAGAAAATTGCAGATGAACCGTTTGCCGAACCACAAAAACTGGCTGCAGGCGGCAGATGCCGTTTTTACAAGTGAATTTTTCGCTGCCGGCAAAAGAATTCTTGACCGGGCGGAGAAAAAAGCGGCAAATGATCCGACTGCATTGGCGCGGGTGCGGTATTTGCAAAGCGGTTTTGAACATTCCCGCCGGACATTTGAAGTGCTGAAACTCTCGCGCGGCAGTGACCGGGTGGCGTTTGTGAAAGCGCAGCAGGAGCTGTTGGAGTATCGGCAGCAGATCGCCGGAGAATTGAGCGCTGATTTGCCGTATCTTTATGTGCGGGAAAAAAGCGGTTCGAGATGGTATGCTGAAAGAGATATGAATTTATTGAAAAAGAAATAATAAACCGAAAGGGGACATCATGAAAGAACTTGTTTTAGCTGATTTTATTACCACTGAGACCGCGGCGGCGGTGCTGGTGGCAAAAAACGTTACCGACATCTCCGGCTACAGTGTCGATGCCGGTACATTATTTACCATCGGCACAGATCTGTACATCACCAATGCCGCTCCGGACGGGGTGCTTTCCGGCAACTCTTCGATCGCAGTGACTGCCAACGGCACCAAATTGCCGGTGTATGCCAGTGTTGATGCGGCGATCGCCGCCGGCAAAAAGGTGCTGATCACCTCGAATTTCACCAATTCCACCCGTTTTGTCAATGGCGCCGGCAGTACGGTGACCTTTATCGGTGCCGGCTCTCCGACGGTGATCACCGGGATCACCAGCAGCGAAGATGGCGGTGCGGTCAGAAATATCGGTGATGCGACCACCGGCAGGGCGGTGGTGACATTCAGCGGCGTGACCTTTTCCAAAAATCAGGGTCGCCGCGGCGGGGCGATCGCATCTATGTCCCAATCCGATGTCTATGTTTACGACGTGACATTCAGCGAAAACTCCACCACCATGGGCGCAGGAATGTACGCTTCCGGCGGCACGATGGATATTGACAACTGCAAATTCCTGAACAACACCGGCGCCGGGATTTACTGCAACGGCGACAATGCTGCAGTGAGAAATTCATACTTTGAGGGCAATGGCGGAGCTTATGGTGCTGTCGGCAGCAATCGCGGTGTTATTGTGACAAATTGTATTTTCCGCAAAAACAGTGCCCCCAGCGGCACCAGCGGGATCATTTACAGCAGCTCTACTAAAAATTCTGTCGTTACGGTCCAGGATTCTCAATTTTACGATAATGAAGGTTGTGCGATCTATCAGACTGCCTCGCCGGGAGTGGTGACTGTCTCTGATACCGTATTTTCCGGCAATGACGGTGCGTTTAATATCGTCTCTGCCGCTGCGGTTACCATCACCGACTGCGAATTTTTGACGTCCACGGATACCATTACCTGCGCCGGTACGGTGACGTTCGGCGGTGATATCGTGTTGAAAGCGTCGCTTTTGGGCAGCGGACAATATTCTGCCGCCGCCGGCACCGTGATCGAACTTGGCGCCGGTGTCGATCTCAAAAATTCCGATCTCAGCAATGCAGTGCTCACTTTTGATGGTAAAGATTATGCCGACGGCACGGTCGTAGCGACCAATGTCGGTAATTTCAGCAGCGCCAAAGCATTATCTCCGTATCAGTATCTGAAATTAGAAAACAGCACGCTGATGATCAAAAATTTGGATGCGGCGATCTCTGCCGGAGATGTGTTTGATACTTTTTCCGGCAACGGCGTGACGATCATGGATGGCGGTGAAGTTTCCGGCGCGTTTTTCGCGCAGAAAACCGACGAGGCAGATGTCATCGCGACCAAAGTCACAGGCGGTAAAGTTGAAAGCAACTTCATCGGCGGCGCGTATGCCGTCGGATCTGCCGAGATCGGCAAGGTTGAATTGGAAATCGCAGGCGATGCCGACATCGCGGCGCGCGTCTACTCCGGCGGCTACCTCTATGGTAACGCAGGAGATGCGGGAGCTGCTGCTGAGGCACAGATGACGGTTGATCAGGTCAACATCAATATTGACGGCGGCGCAGTTTCGACCAATATGTTTGGCGGCGCGCACGCCCGCCAGAACGGTAACGCGAGCGTTACCGAAGTCAATATCACCGTCACTAACGGCAGTCACGGCCGTATTTACGCGGGCGGCTGGGCGGAAAAAGGTGCGGTCAGTTCCGTCGGCATTTCCAATGTCATCATTTCCGGCGGCACGGTCGA
>SUVU01000036.1 GCA_015061865.1 Lentisphaerota bacterium | reverse complement strand
CTTCCGATCTCCTGAAAAAGGAGAGGTTTTCATATCCGTGATCCCTGTTCGGGCAGAGATCAACATCTGAACACGCAACAGGACAAATATGTTGTTTGTTTTTCAAAAAACTGCACCCGGCAAATGCGGTCAAACGTTTCGCGGACGAACCGAACCGCCTTGCGGATGATGCCCAAAACAGTAATGCAGATACTGCAAACCCGTTTCAGGATGAATTTGCCACATTCAGCCAGCGAACACCGGATCGAAAAACAGATGCCGCCATCCAAACGGGCAGGAGCGATACCGAATGCGCCATGCTCATGAAATTTCTGCGCCGGCACGGACAACCGCAATTCCGCAAAACGGAATTCCGGAGTCGTCTCCCGGAGCGAATATGTGAAATTCATTTTCATAGCGCTTTACTTTCCGGCATCAGATCAGACAAAAAGTCAGATCAGTTTTCACCTTCGTTTTTCTGCAGAACGCCGGCTTCGACCAGTCTGTCGATCAGCTGCTGCATGGAGTTGAAAGCACCGAGGAAGCCCTGCGGCGGCATGATGATACGGACGTTGCTCGCCGGAACCGGGGCGTTGCCGTCTTCAGAGGGCTGGAGGGTGACGAAGTCAAAACGCACCATGTTGCCTGCGAAGTGAATCTGTCCGATACCGTCTGCGAAGATCTCTTTTTTGTCAGCCATTTTCTTTGTCCTTTCGTGTTTATGACTTTTGGCTTTCCCGTTACCACCGGCCCGTCCGGAGGTACGGAACACGCATTTCCAACCGCGGAAATACGTAAAACTTTTTAAAGTATACTGTCACATTCTGAAAAATGCAAGCATATTTTCTGCAATTTTCCAAAAATTTTATTATTTTTCCATTGTCAGCGCCGCAATTTTTGTCACTGCGGCGGTAATCAGCTCCGCCAACGCCATCCCGTCGCATCCGGCGATCATCACGCCGCAATTCTGAAACGGGATCAAAACTTTGACCGCATCGCTCTGCGCCACGGCATTTGCCATATCTGCCGTAATTTCCCCATACAGCGAATCTGCGGCAATAATCCCCACCGGCCCGGTGATCACATCGGCACTGCGGGCATTGACCCGCACAGCATTTTCACCGGTAGCGGCAATATCAGCCCCGGCTTTTTTCATCATACTGGCGGCGATACTGTTGGTACCGACGGCGATCACAGTCGCCTGCGGCACGGCGGATCTCAACTGCGCAATCAACGCTTTGCCGACACCGCCGCCCTGACCGTCCACAACCAGAATTTTCATATTTCACCTGACGATTTCAGCTACCAGAGAACGGAACAAATCGCCGCGCTCGGCATAATTTTTAAACATATCCATACTCGCACACGCCGGTGACAGCAATACCGTATCACCTCTTTGCGCCAGCGCACAACTTTTCGCCACCACTTCCCGGAAATCAGTTCCGCATCTGACCACTTCGCAATGTCCCTGCAAAACTGCTGCGATACGCTCCCGGTCGGCGCCATACACCACCGCCGCCCGGAAACGGTGCGCCCGGGTGGTCAATGGCGAAAAATCCATCCCTTTGCCCAAACCGCCCAGCAGGATCACGATCTGCCCGGCACAGGAATCTATTGCCGCCAGCACCGCCGCCGGATTGGTGCCTTTGGAATCATCTATATAAGTAATGTCATTATGGACTTTCACCGTTTCGATCCGGTGCCGCCCCCGCTTGAAACTCTGCAATGCCGCAATAAACTGCGCCGACCGCACCACCGTTTCCGGCAAAAACCGCAGGCATAACTCCACCGCAGCGGCACAATTTTCCGCATTATGCGCTCCGGGCAGATCGCTCTCTTTCAAGTCGAAAAACGGCTCACCATCCAGAATCAACATCCCGTTTGTCACCGTCACCCGGCGGGAGGCAACATCGGCAAAACTCAATCCGTAAATCCGGTTTTCAAAGGCGACATGGTCAAAAATGCGCTTTTTTACCGCACAATATTCCGCAAAACCGCCCGGATAGCGGTCGAGATGGTCGCTGGCAAAATTGAGGATCACCGCCGCAAGCGGTGCGAAAGCGGAAACTTTTTCCAACTGAAAACTGCTGACTTCCACTACGGCGACCTCCGTATCCTGCGGATCAGCCGCCAGATCGGACAAAGGCCGCCCGATATTTCCGGCAGGTGCGGCATTCACGCCGCACTGCTGCAGCAGATGGACCGTCAATTCGGTCGTCGTGGTTTTGCCGTTGGTTCCGGTAACTGCCAGTATCGGCTTATTCCAGAAACGGCAGCCGAACTCCAGTTCGCTCACCACTTCTTTGCCGGAACGCTCCGCCGCCTGATAAAGCGGCGACTTTGCCGGCGGCACTCCGGGGGAAACGACATAGAGTTCCGCATCCGGCAAAACTGCGCCAGCTCCATCGGAAACCACGGCACAGTCAATGCCGTGGATGCCGCACAGTTTGGCTGCCGCCTCGCCGGAAACTCCGCCGCCGATGACTGCGACTGACTTCATAAACTTACTTCAACCGCTTCATCTGCGGGAAAAGCACCACGTCACGGATGGACTCGGCACCGGTCAGGATCATCACCAGACGGTCGATACCGACCCCCATACCGCCGGCAGGAGGCATACCGTATTCCAAAGCGGTGAGGAAGTCCTCATCGACTTTGTTTTCCAGAGTATCACCCTCTTCTTTGGTCTGCTCAAACTGCTCCATGAACCGCTGACGCTGGATAATGGGGTTATTGAGTTCGCTGTACGCCGGAGCGACTTCCATACCGTTGATACCCAGCTCAAACACATCGACCAGCGACGGATCATCGGCGCAGGGATTGGCAAGCGGCAGCAATTCCGCCGGCAGCCGGGTGACGAAAGTCGGCTGAATATTGTTCGGCTCGACCAGTTTTTCGTAAAGTTCGTTGGTCACGTCCAGATCACGCATGGAGCTGTTGACATCAAGCCCGAGTTTCTGACCGCGTTCCACCCGTTCGGCGGGGGTGATATCGAACCAGTCCTCGCCGCCTTTTTCTTTGACCAGTTCATGGTAGGTGGCACGGCGGAACGGCGGGGTGAAGTCGATGACTTTGCCGTTGCCGTGGTCGATTTTCAGCGTACCGCAAACTTTCATGGCGATAGTGGAGATCATGGTTTCGATCAACTCCATCATGCCTTTGCAATCGCTGTAAGCCTGATAAATTTCCAGCATGGTGAATTCCGGATTGTGACGGCGGTCAAGACCCTCGTTGCGGAAAGAACGGTTCAGCTCAAAGACCCGTTCAAAACCGCCGACCAGCAGCCGTTTCAGATACAATTCCGGAGCGATACGCATGTAAACCGTGCTGTTCAACGCACCGTAGAAAGTCTCAAACGGCGTGGCAGATGCACCGCCGGCAAGCGGCTGCAGCATCGGGGTTTCCACTTCCATAAAGCCGCGGTCGCAAAGAAAATTGCGGATCTCACGGATGATCGCCGAGCGTTTTTTGAACACATCTTTGACCTCCGGATTGGCGATCAGGTCGAGATAACGCTGACGGTAGCGCTGCTCCACATCGACCAGACCGTGGAATTTTTCCGGCAGCGGCCGCATGGATTTGGAGAGCAGAGTCACCTCTTTCACCCGCAGGGTCAACTCACCGGTTTTGGTGGTAAAAAGCGTACCTTTGACACCGATGATATCACCGATATCCAGTTTGCGGCAGAGGGCGAACTGCTCCTCGCTCATATCGTTTTTACCGGCAAAAAGCTGCAATCTGCCGGTGCTGTCACGCAAATCGGCAAAAATGGATTTACCCATGCCGCGTTTGGCGGTCATACGTCCGGCGACGGTGGCTTCGGGACCGGGAAGTTCGCTGCCTTCCGGGGGCAACTCTTTGGCACGGACGACTTCGATAAGCTCGACACCGGGGAAAGCTCCGCCGAAAGGATTGATCCCGGCTTCCTGATACTCCCGGATTTTGGCGGTGCGCTGTTCAAACATATCCATGTTCTGCGCAGTGTTTTCAATGTTTTCAGCCATGATAACTCCTGATAAATAAGGTTTGATTGCATATACTTGATTTATAATATAGCATCAAAACTGCGCAAAGGCAAAGGCTTTTCCGCCGAAAATCCGTTCAAAATTCCGCCAGCAGCGCCTGACAGCCGGAATTCACCTCTTCCCAAGTCGTTTCAAACTCCCCGGAATACCACGGATCAGCGACTTCGCCGGGAGAATCGGTGTGGTCAAGCAGCCGGGAAACTTTACCCGCCGGATCACCGCCGCAAATGCGGTGGATATTGCGGATATTGGCGTTATCCATACCGATGATCAGATCGTATTCACCGTAATCGCGCCGGGTGAGCTGACGGGCAGATTTGCCGGAACAGTCAATATCGTGACTTTTCAGCAATGACCGCACCGGCGGATAGACCGGATTGCCCAACTCCTCGGTGCTGGTCGCCGCAGAAGCAATGACAAATTCCGCCTCCCGTCCGGCATCGGAAACCAGTTTTTTCATCACAAATTCCGCCATCGGACTGCGGCAGATGTTGCCGTGACAGACAAAAAGAATTCTCATCATCCTGCCTCACATCCGGACGAGTTCGTATTCATCACTGCCCAGACCGATTTCCACGGCGTAATCAATGGTATCCCGCCAGCGGGTGTTGTCGTGGGCATCGTTGAAAACATCGTCCGAGTGCGGACAATCATCCAGCCACGAATTATCCAGCCGGGGCGCCTGATTGCAGAGATCGCACGCCGCCACATCCAGCGCCACCGGATCAAATCCGGCAAGCATGCCGATATCCGGCAGGATCGCCGCATCATTTTCGCCGTGGCAATCGCAATTCGGCGTGATATCACAGAGCAGACTGATGTGAAAATGCGGTCTGCCGTGCAAAACTGCGGCGGCATATTCGGCGGTTTTCTCATCCAGAATTTTATCCTGCTGTTCCCAGGTGGCGACCAGCGCATCTTTGGGACAGGCAGTAAAACAGCGGCCGCAACCGGCACATTTGGTGTGGTCGATGGTCATTTTGCCATTGACCAAAGTCAACGCCGCAAACGCACAATTTTTGGCACAAATGCCGCAACCGATGCAACTGGGGCTATCGACCTGCGGTTTGCCGTCGCTGTGCATTTCCATTTTTCCGGCACGGGAACCGCAGCCCATACCGATGTTTTTGACCGCCCCGCCAATGCCCATTTTTTCGTGGCCTTTGAAGTGGGTCAGACTGATGATGATATCGGCATCCATGACCGCCCGCCCGATTTTGGCGGTACGGAAATGTCTGCCGTTGGGAACCGGTACATCCACCTCATCATCGCCTTTCAAACCATCCCCGATCAGGATTTGGCAGCCGGTGGAAATTTGCGAAAATCCGTTCAATGCGGCGGTATCCAGATGATCCAGCGCATTGCGTCTGCCGCCGACGTACAGAGTATTGCAGTCGGTCAGAAACGGTTTGCCGCCGAGTTCTTTGACATAATCCGCGACCGCTTTGGCGTAATTGGGGCGGAGAAACGCCAGATTGCCGACTTCGCCGAAGTGCATTTTTATCGCCACGAATTTGCCGTCGAAGTCAATTTTTTCAAACCCGGCTTTTTTCATCAGTTTCTGCATTTTATGCAGCAGACTTTTGCCGTGGAACTCCGTGCGGAAGTCGGTAAAGTATACTTGGGATTTTGCCATGTTTTCACTCCAGTTCGGTTGATATTCCGTATCCATAAAAAAGCTCCGTCAAACGGCGGAGCATCCCGGGTTTACTGCCCGGAAAACAATTTTCAAAATGCCATCAGAGATTCCAGCTGGCAATATCGTCGTGATTTTTGTGAGTTCCGGAGGAGATACACTCATCCAGTTCCACATTACAGCCTTTATCATCAGTACCATTGGCGCCGAAAGAGTAGACCGCCACATCAGCAGCAATAGTTTTATCGTCTTTGCATCCCGGCAGTTCCAATTCACCGTCACGGGTGACTTTGACATAGACCTTGTAGGGTTTGCCCCACGGATCACGCCACAGGGTATCTTTCTGATCGCTGTATGTTTTAGTCGGATCAAAACCTTTTTTGGGTTCCAGATAGGAGCGTTTGCGTTTATTGACACTGACGCTGACATCTTTCGCTTTAGGAGCAGACAATTCTGCGATCATGGCGTCGTAAACGTCACCGTCGATCGTGGCGATATCACTGCTGACATCCACATCTTTGCCGCCGATTTTGTATGTGGAGCCGTTTTTATAGAGCATTTTAGAATAATCGGCATCCAGTTTTTTGATGGCGCTGACGATAGCGGCGATATCGCTTTTTGCCTGCGTTTCCCTGCCCCGCTGCCGGGAGATGATAACAATGGGGATGACCAGTCCGGCAAGAATGGAAATAATTGCGATGACGGTCAGCATTTCCACGAGAGTAAAACGGCGGAAGGATTTATTCATGATGTTATTCCTTGATTTTTGGGTTACATGTATATTGCCAAAGTTTCTCAATTACAATACTGCCGGGAGTGGATTTTTCAACCGCAAATCATGTTTTTTTGCAAAAAAAATCCATTTTTCCTTGACAATGTGCTTTTGAACGGCTATTTTCTTTACGTTAGTTGCTTTTGTCAACCTCAAAAAACAAAAAGGATTTTCATTATGCCAAGAAAAAATTTCACTTTGACAGAAATGTTGACCGTCATCGCCATTATTTCGATTCTGGCAGCGCTCACGTTCCCGACTCTCAATTACGCCCGCCAGCGCGCCCGCCGCACCAGCTGTGTCAACAATCAGGGTCAGGTCATGAAAATCATTCAGACGGCAATGGATAAAAAAGACGGCATGTTCTATTCCGGCAATAAATTCTCTGCACCGACCGAAGATGTCGCAAATGATGAAGGCTGGACCAGTTATCTGGCGAAAAAAAATCTGCTGACGACTCTGGATGCTTTCCGCTGTCCGGGGCTGCAATACCAGACGAACAGTAAAGAACTTACCGAGGAGAGTCTGCAAGAGGCATACGGTGTAGTTTACACCAGTGCAAACAAAGGCCGGCTCAATTTCAAAGGCTCCCGTTTGTCCATCAGCGATGATACCGAAATCGCCCCCAACGCATTGATGATCGGCGCCTGTACCGTCAAAGACAAGAAAATGGAAGGCAATGCTCTGTTGGTCAAAAACGGCGGTTTCACCAATAAATTTGCCGAGGCTCATCTGGGCGATGTCAACGTCTTTTTCCGTGATTGCAGCGTCCAGACCCTGAGCAAAAATGTCCTTGACTCCGGAGTTTACTACTATCCGTCCCAAGATAAAAATGACGATGAGGATGAATACGGCAAAGCAGTAAAGATCACGGTTTCCGACAACAACTGGCAGAAGAACTGATTTTTCTGTGATACGGCTCCCGGCAAAACGCCGGGAGTTTTTTATTGCCCGCGTAACTGCGCCAACGCCTCCGCCACGGTCACGCCGTCAGGGAAACACATTTCCGGAGCCAGTTCCGCCAGCGGTTCCAAAACAAAAAAACGCTGTCTGGCACGAGGATGGGGAATGGTCAGGCGGGGCGAAGTCATTTGCAGATCACCGAAGATGATGATGTCACAATCCAGCACCCTTGCTTCACGGCTGCTGTGAAGCGCCGGTCTGCCGGCTTCACGCTCAATGCGCTGACAAAGGTCGAGCAGCTCCTCCGGCGTACCGCCCCATTTGCCGCAGCACGCCATATCCAGAAAATCCGGCGTCCCCGGCACGCAATCTTCCGCCGCCGAAATGACCGGTTTCCCGGCCCGCAACTCTGCGACTCCGGCGGCGGCAAATTTCTGCAATGCCTCCTGCATCGCCGCCCCAGTTCCCGGCAGATCACCGCCGAGCATCAGCGCGATTTCGACCATATTTGAATTTTGTTGTGGATTTTTCATAACAAATGTTGTATATTATATATTTGTATGTATTTAATATCAACCATAAAAGAGTTTTTTTCAAGTGAAAAACCAGTTAAAAATCGTATTTCTCGGTTCCGGTGATATCGCCGTGCCGATTTTGAAGGTCCTCGCCGCTGCGCCGGAAATCGACCTTGCCGCCGTGGTTTCGCAACCCGACCGTCCGGCAGGGCGCAAACGGATATTGACCCCGACGCCGCTGGCGGCGGCGGCACTGGATCTGGGGTTGGAGCCGGTGCGGGTGGCAGATGTCAACACCCCGGAATTTCTGGACTTTTTGCAGCAGCAATCCCCGGATATGCTCTGCGTGGTCTCTTTCGGGCAGATTTTGAAAGCCGGAGTGCTTAACGCTCCGAAAAGCTGCTGTGTCAACGTCCACGCTTCGCTCCTCCCGGCATACCGGGGCGCCTCCCCCATCACGCAGGCGATCCGCAACCGTGACCGGGAAACCGGAGTCTGCTTTATGGAAATGGAGCGCGGTCTGGACAGCGGGGCGGTATTCAAAACGCTGACCATCCCGCTGGACGGCAGTGAATATGCCGATTCGCTGGAACTGCGTCTGGGCGAACTGGCAGCTGACCACGCCGTGACAACTCTGCTTGACATTGCTTCCGGCAAACTTCACGGCGTGCCGCAGGATCCGGCAAAAATTTCGGTCTGCCGCAAAATTTCCAAACGGGACGGTGCCATCGACTGGCATTACGAAGCGGCGGTGATCGAGGCGATGGCAAGAGCTTACTTCCCGTGGCCCGGAGCAGTGGCAAAATGCCGGGTTTCCGGCAAAGAAACCGCTGTAACGCTCTGCCGCTGCGCTGTGGCAGCCGGTTTTGAACTGGCTCCGGGAACCTGTGCGGAAGTATCCGGCAGACTGATCGTGGGTTGCGGCAATAATTCTGCGCTGGAGATTTTTGAGTTGATTCCCTCCGGCGGCAAACGGATGACTTCGGCGGCGTTCCGCAACGGCATGCGCGGCGGGTTGCCGGAATTCATCATCGACAATTTACACTGAATCTGATTGGAACAACATGAGTAAAGAAATCATCCTCAACTGCGAAAAACTGGAGCGCCGTTTTGCCCTGCTCCACAATTCCCGTCTGGAGGAGTACGAAATCGAACACAGCGACGATTCACCCAAAGTCGGGAATATTTATCTCGGCAAAATCGTCAATCTCGACGTCTCTCTGCAAGCGGCGTTTGTGGATATAGGTGCGAAAAAAAATGCGTTCCTCCACTTCAAAGAAATGCTCCCCGGCAACAGCGATCTGGTCAAACAGTATCAACTCGATCAGGAGGAAAAAGCCCGGCAGGAGATCAGCCCCAAAAAACGCAAACAGCGCAACCTGCCGGAAAATTCCCGGCTCGATGCCGAAGTTTCCCGCCGCCGGAAAAAAATTTCCATGGAGGACATCCCCAATATTTTCAAACCCGGCATGGAGATCCTCGTGCAGGTCGCTAAAGCCCCGATCAGCACCAAAGGCGCACGGGTCACGACCGACATCACCATTCCCGGCAGATTTCTGGTGCTGATGCCGTACAGCGACCACATCGGCTTGTCCAGCCGCATTGAAAGCACCACCGAACGGGAGCGATTGCGGAAAATTCTGGAACAGCTGGAACTCCCCGAAGGTATGGGCATGATCTGCCGCACCGTCGGCGAAGGCAGACGCTCGACGTTTTTCAAACGTGACCTCAATCTGCTGCTGGATTACTGGAAAAAAATCGAAACCGGCATGGAATCCGGTACCGTTCCGGCACTGCTGTTTACCGAACCGGATCTGATCGACCGCACCGTGCGGGACTTCATGACCGATGAGATCGACGGGATCGTGGTTGACGATCTTGACGCCTATAAACACATCCGCGAAACGCTCAAACGCATCGGCGGCAGCAAAATGGTCAGCAAAGTCACCCATTATAAAGGCACTGCCCCGATCTACGACTACTACCACATCAACGAGGAATTGCGGAAAGTTTTTCAGCGGGAAGTCAAACTTCCCGGCGGCGGCGCCATCGTCATTGACGAAACCGAAGCTCTGATCGCCATTGATGTCAACACCGGTCACGGCAGAAAAACCGCCGATCAGCCGGAATTCATCCTGAAAACCAATCTGGAAGCCGCCGAGGAGATCGCCCGGCAGCTGCGGCTGCGCAATGTCGGCGGACTGGTGGTGCTGGATTTTATCGACATGCGTTCCGCCGCCGACCGGGATGCCGTCTACCGCCAGATGAAAAAACTGATCAAAGACGACCGTGCCAAAACACAGGTTCTGCCGTTGAGCAAACTGGGGTTGATGGAAATGACCCGCCAGCGGGAGCATGAGAGTATTCAGGATCAGGTTTTTGATCCCTGCCCGTACTGCAACGGTTCGGGGCTGGTCAAATCGGTGTTGACCATGAGTGCGGAAATTCAGCGCAAACTCAGTTCGATCATGCGGGATAAAAAGTATAAAGGCGTGCCATTGCGGGTATTCATGCACCCGGAAGTGCTGACCCGACTGCGCAATGAAGATGCCCAGCTGCTCAGCGATCTGGAGACCAAATATAAACATGAACTCAGTTTCCGTGCCGATGGCGCACTGCATTTTGAGGAATTCATCCTCGTCGATGCGGAAACCGGTGCAGAGGTCAGGTAAGCGGTGAAATTTGAGGAATATCATCCGTCAGAGATCCCGGCGAAACCGGGAGTCTACATGTTCCGTGACCGCTTCGGCAAAGTTATTTATGTCGGCAAAGCCCGGGATCTGCGGCGGCGGTTGGGCAACTATTTCCAACCCTCCCGCCGTCACACCGCCGATGCCAAACTCCGTTCGCTGATAAACTCCATATCTGATTGGTCGTACACCATCGTCCGTACCGAGGATGAAGCGCTGCTGCTGGAATCACAACTGATCAAAAGTTACGCTCCGCACTACAATATTTTGATGCGTGATGACAAACGTTATCTGCTGTTGAAAGTTGATTTGAGTGAAAAATTTCCGACACTTTCGCTTGCCCGGTTGAAAAAACCTGACCACGCCCGTTATTTCGGGCCTTTCCCGCACGGGACGGCATTGAAAATGACCCGGGAATTTCTGCTCTCCTACTTCGGGTTGCGCGGCTGCAAAAATCCCGATCCCGATGAGGAAACCCGCAAACACTGCCTGAAAAAACTGGTCAAAGATTGCTGTGCGCCCTGCACCGGCAAAATTTCTCCGGAGGAATACCGGGCAAAACTCGATGCCGCACTTGAAGTGCTGGATGGCAACATCGCCCCGGTGAAAGAGGCGATCAAAAAGCAGATGCTTGATGCCGCCGCCAAAGGATTGTTTGAAAAAGCCGCCCGGCTGCGGGACACCGCTGCCAATATCGAAGCGGTTTTCGGCAAAAAAAACCGGATTTTTGAAAATCCCGCCCTGCCCGATCAACTCTTTCCTCCCGGCGAAAGAGCAGTACGCGCGCTGGCACAGCGGCTCGGTTTGAAAAACCTGCCCCGCACGATCATCTGTTTTGATATTTCCAACATTCTCGGCACTCTTGCCGTTGCCAGTATGGTCACGTTTACCGACGGTAAAGCCGACCGGGCGGCATACCGGAGATTCCGGATCAAAACGGTGATGCAGAGCAACGATTTTGCGATGATGAATGAGGCTGTCTCCCGCCATTTTTCCCGGCTGGTGCGGGAAAAACGCCCCCTGCCCGATCTGCTGATGGTCGATGGCGGCAAAGGACAGTTGTCCAGCGCCATTGATGCGCTGATCGCCGTCGGTGCGCCGCCGCTGCCGATCATCGGTCTGGCGGAGCGCAACGAGGAAATTTTTCTCCCCGGCAGAAAAGATGCTCTGGTGCTTGACCGCCACGACCCGGCACTGCGGCTGCTGCAATCAATTCGTGATGAATCCCACCGTTTTGCCATTACTTACCACCGGCAGCTGCGGGAAAAACGGATCAGCGCCTCCCGGTTGGACGATATTCCGGGGATCGGGGAAAACCGCAAACGGCAATTGCTCCGGACCTTCGGGTCGCTGGAGGCATTGAAACGTGCCGATGCCGCTGAAATCGCCGCTAAAGTCCCCGGCATCGGTTTGATCGTTGCCCGTAAAATCGAATCCTCGCTCCACAAAAGCTGATAAAACGCCGTTTTTGCCGGTTTGTACTGTTTTTTTTCAGTTTAATACAAGATTTTTCCGGCAAAGAGGTATATAGTATATGCAGAATATTTCAAACGCTTCTGTACTGCACAAAGACAAAGGTATATTATTATGAGTACATTTAAAATCACTGATCCCCGGCTTGACCACCGGAAAATTGAAGATTTTGTGATTTCAGCAACTCCGTGTTTTTCCTGGCAGATGAGTTCCTCCCGTCCCGGAGCAGTCCAGCACAGCTACCGGATCACCGTTTTTGACGAAAACAGTGCCATGCTCTGGGATTCCGGCGAAGTCGTTTCCCCGTTGTCGGCGGCGATACCGTGGGGAGGAAAACCGTTAAAGTCCCGTCAGCGGGGCTTCTGGCAGGTGGCAGTGACCGACGACACCGGCACGACTGAAACCACCTGCAAGATCCCGTTTGAAGTCACATTGCTGAATAACTCCGACTGGCACGCCAACTGGATAAGTTTCGATGGCAGCAATACCACCGTTTCCGCCCCCTGCCCTTACTTCCGCAAAAAATTCCGTCTGACCGAAAAACCGCTGCGTGCCCGGCTTTATATCACCGCCCGCGGTCTCTTTGAGGCTTATCTCAACGGTAAAAAAACCGGGGAAGACCGCTTCGTGCCGGGGTGGACAGACTTCAATAAGCAAATCCAGTTTCTCACCTGTGATGTGACCGGTCAATGCCGCATCGGCGACAATCTTTTCGGAGCGATCCTCGGTGAAGGCTGGTACTGCGGCTGCGGCAGACGCAAAAATTATTACGGCGACCGCCCGGAATTGCTCATGCAGCTGGAAATGACTTTTGCCGATGGTTCAGTCAAACGCATCTGTTCCGGCAAAAACTGGAAATGCACCACCGGACCGATCCTGTACAGCGATATTTATGACGGTGAATTTTACGATGCCCGTTACGAAATGCCCGGTTGGGAGCTGCCGGATTTCAACGATCGCTCCTGGCGCCCGGCGGTCGTGGGTGATACGGCAAAAAATTCTCCGGCGCTGCTGCCCAAATGCAACGAGCCGGTGCGCCAAATGATGACGCTCAAACCGGTGGCAGTGCTTCACCCCCGCCCGGACACCTGGATCTGGGACATGGGACAGAATATTTCCGGCTATGTCCGGGTCAAAATCAGTGCCGAACCCAACCGGATGTACTATTTCAAATTCGGGGAAATGCTCTACGACGACGGCACGCTCTATAATCTCAATTACCGTTCCGCCAGATCGACAGATTATTATGTTTTCGGTCAGAATAAGACGGTCTGGTATGAACCTAAATTCACCTTCCACGGCTTCCGCTACGTCCAGATCGACGGCTTCCAGTTCTCCTACGGCAGTTCAGCAGAAGATGTGGAAGTCGAGGCGGTCGTACTCTATTCTGATCTGGAGGAGGCAGGAAAATTTGAATGCGGCAATGACAAACTCAATCAGCTTTACCGCAACACCATCTGGAGCCAGCGGGATAATTTTCTGGAGATCCCTACTGACTGCCCCCAGCGGGATGAACGGCTGGGCTGGACCGGCGATGCCCAGATTTTCGCAGAAACCGCCTGCTGCAATATGAAATCACTGAATTTTTTCCGCAAATATCTGCTCGATGTCCGTGATGCCCAGCGCAAAGACGGAGCAGTAGCATCCGTTTGCCCGGATATTCTCAAATACAGTTACGGCGCGGCAGGCTGGGCAGATGCGATCACGATCATTCCGTGGACACTCTACCAGCGGTATGGCGATGCTGCAGTATTGCAGGAAAATTTTGAGGCGATGGAAAAATGGGTCAAATTTCAGCGTGACACCTCTGACAACCTGATCCGGCCCAAAACGTTTTATGGTGACCATCTCAATTTCTCTCCGGTGGAAACGCCCTCGGAACTGTTGGGAACGGCGTATTTTTACCACAGCGCCGAACTGCTCTCCCGGTCGGCGGCGATCCTCGGCAAAACGCAAAAAGCGGCGAAATACGCTGACTTGGCGCAGCAGGTCTATGCCGCTTACCGGGCCAGATATATTGACAGTAACGGGATCGTCAATATCCACTCTCAAACCGCAGTGGCGCTGTCATTGTATCTCGGCTTGATCCCCCCGGAAGAGCGGCAGAAAAATGCCGCATTTCTGGCGCAGCTGGTCAAATCCAACGGCAGCAAAATCACCACCGGTTTCCTCGGCACCTCCTGTATCAACAGCGCCTTGAGCGAAAACGGTGAGATCGCCACCGCATTTGATCTGTATTTGCAGGAGGAGTTCCCCTCGTGGCTTTTTTCGGTCAATCAGGGAGCTACTACCATTTGGGAACGGTGGAATTCCTATACCCGCCAGGATGGTTTCGGCAATCCCAACATGAACAGTTTCAACCACTACGCTTACGGTGCGATCCATGCCTGGGTATTCAATACGGTGTGCGGGATCAAATTCCTCTCTCCTGGCGGCAGAGAACTGCTTTTCGCCTGCCACCCCGACCGCCGGATCGGATATGCCAAGTTTGAATTGGCAACACCATACGGTCAAGTTTCAAGCTGCTGGCGTTACGAGTCGGACGATAAATTGAGCTGGGAGATCTCCGCCCCGGCAAATACCGGGATCGAAGTCAGATTTCCGGCAGGCTGGGAAGCGCCGGAAATTTCCGGTGCCCTGCCCTGCGGCACGCATAAATTCACTCTGGTAAAAAAATGAAACAATATTTCACAGCGGCAGTACATGGGATGTGCGGCGGCGTTTTTGCCGCATTAAAAGTGCTGGATGAGGTCATTGCCCGGCATCAGGAAGTCTATGTATTCCGGGAACTTGTCCACAATAAAGCGGTCACGGCAGACCTCACGGCACGCGGGGTGCATTTCGTCGATGATATCGCTCTCATCCCGGCGGGAGCCGCCATTGTGATCGGTGCCCACGGCGTGGCGGCAGAAACCGAGAATATCCTGCGAGCCAAAGCCTCTTTCTGCCGGGATGCCACCTGCCCGCTGGTCAAAAAACTGCACCGTATCGCCGCCGGACTGACCCCGCAGGAACAGCTGATAATCTGCGGCAAATCCGGCCATCCGGAAGTTTCCGGGATCGCCGGGAACTCCGGAACTCCGGATATTTTTATCGTCCCGGATACCGCTGCGGTTGCCGATTTGCCGGAAATGACCCAGCCGGTATTCATCTCCCAGACTACGGTGGATCACAATGAAGTTCTCGCCGTGAAAGATGTGCTGCTGCGCCGCTATCCGCACTTGCGGGAATTTTCCGGAGTCTGCGATGCTTCCCGGCGGCGGCAGGAAGCGGTGATCGCACTGGCATCCCACTGCGATCTGGTGCTGGTCATCGGTTCCGGACACAGTTCCAATGCCAAACGTCTGTGCGAAATCGCCCAGCGGCAGGGGGCGGCTGCGTATTTGATCGACCACGCCGGTGAAATCCCTCTGGCAGCGCTGGATCAGGCGGAAAAAGTCGGAGTGACCAGCGGTGCAAGCACGCCGGAACATCTTTTTGACGGCGTGACCGCCGCTTTGCGGGAACACGGGTTTATTTGCGGTGACGCAGTGTCCGGCACTCCGAACACATAAAGCCGTCCAGCCCCCAGATCTCCGCCCGGTCATCAGTCTGGCGGAAAGTGATTTTCTCACCGACTTCAACCGGGATTTTGCGCGGATCATTGTCGGCGATCATCACACCGGGGCCCCGGAGGATCTCCACCGTAACCACGCTGTTTTCCGGTAAAACAAGGTGATCGACCGCTTCAGTAGTGTTGAAAAATGCCAACCCCACACCGACTTTGAATATTCCTCTGGTCACACTGCGGTAATAAGCAGTACTCCCGTGGACACCGGAAAAACACAAGCCGTCACCGACGACTTCACGGGCATACACTTCACCGTCGATACTGACCCGGTAACGCAAGGCACTGACCCATTCGCGCGAATGGATGACCAGATCATTGATTCCCCGGATGACCCCATTGCCGCAAACCGCTTCCAGCACCGGTGTGCGGTGCATCGTCAATCTGCCCTCCTGAAATGCGGCGAGGACTTTGTCCGCCGTATGCACACTGCATGTCGGCGCAGTGGCGGCATCACGGATCGGCAGTTTCGGGATGCCGGGGTAATCCCGCTGCGCTCCCAGCAGCGCTCCATCGCCGCCGTGGGTCACGATCAACTCCACGTCTTTGCCGGCAGACTCGGTCATGTGGTATTTGCTCAACAGAGGTCTGATGTCATCCAGATTTTTACCCAGCAGTTTAATATTCATTTTCTGATCTTTCCGCGCCGCCGCGCATCAATGGCGTATAATATTGCCGCCGCCGCATTGCCTACATTGATCGAGGCTTTGCCGCCATTCATCGGCAGTGATACGATCCCGTCAACCTTTTCCAGCGTTTCCGCCGCCACTCCCAGTGCTTCATTACCGAAAACCACCGCCAGCGGATACTCCACATCGATCTCCCAGGCTTCAGTGCCGCCGGGTTCAGCTGCCAGCACCGTGTACCCGGCCGACCGGAAATATTCCACTGCATCAAGCGAAGTTTCAAAATGGATACACGGCACGGTCTTATCCGTTCCCATCGCCGTTTTTTCCAATTTCGGGTGCGGCGGACACGGGGTGTAACCGCATGCGGCGACCCCGGC
This sequence comes from Lentisphaerota bacterium, assembly GCA_015061865.1. Lineage (GTDB taxonomy): Bacteria > Verrucomicrobiota > Lentisphaeria > Victivallales > Victivallaceae > UBA1784. The sequence goes on along the minus strand of SUVU01000036.1, from coordinate 3,409 downwards.
TCCCAGTGCTTCGGCGATCCGGAAAATATTTCCGGTATTGTACGCACTCCGCAACCGGTCAAGCACCAGCACCAGCGGCGGAAAAGTTGTTTCTGTATTGTTCATGGTATATAAAATAACATTTAAGTACAGTTTTTACAAGTTTATCCTTGCCGAAAAGCGTTTTTGATAGTATATTATTTGATATACAGGCATAACTTAATTTCAAGGAGATGCGCTTATGGCAAAAATTCATCCTACCGCAGTAGTGGAAGACGGTGCCGTTCTCGGTGACGGCGTTGAAATCGGTCCGCTTTGTTTCGTCGGCAGAAATGTCAAAATCGGTGACGGCACCCGTCTCATTGCCCAGTGCAGTGTTGACGGCTACACGACTCTGGGTAAAAACAACGTGCTGCACCCGTTTGCAGCCCTCGGTCAGCCGGCACAGGATCACTCCGTGGTTCCCGGTGCGGCGACCTACCTCAATGTCGGTGACAACAATATTTTCCGTGAAGGCACGGCCATTCACACCGGCACGCTCCCGGGAACTGCCACCACCATCGGCAACAACAATATGTTTATGAACGGCAGTCACGTCGCTCATAACTGCAAAGTCGGCAATAATGTCCACTACATCAGTCTCGCCGTTACCGGCGGCTACGCTGAAGTGCAGGACAACGCCATTCTCTCCGGTCTGGTGGCGATCCATCAGTTCTGCCGGGTGGGACGTTTCGCCATTATTTCCGGCTGTTCGGCGTTTTCGCAGGACGTGCCGCCGTTTATGATGGCTGAAGGACGCAACGGCGGAGTCAAAATGATCAACAAAATCGGTTTGCAGCGTGCCGGATTTGATGCGGAAACGATCAATGTCATCAAACACATTTTCCGCATCTACTACCGCAGCGGTCTGATCCCGTCCAAAGCTCTGGAACAGATCCGTACCGAACTGCCGCAGATCCCCGAAGTGCAGGAATTCCTCGATTTCTGCGCCAACAGCAAAAAAGGTGTCGTCCCCCCGAATCACGGCGGACACCGTAACTGATAAATACAGAAAGTCTCATCATGTTGAAATCTCTGGAAGTAAATCCGGCGTTTTCCCCGCGCCGCGGTCCGGTCGTCCTCGCCATTCTTGACGGCGTGGGTTTCGGTAAATACGCTGACGGCGATGCGGTCAAACTTGCCAACACCCCCGTGCTGGATGATTTGATGGCAAATTGCCCCTGCACCAAACTCAAAGCTCACGGTACCGCCGTGGGTATGCCCTCTGATGCCGATATGGGCAACAGTGAAGTCGGTCACAATGCGATCGGTTCCGGCAGAGTGTTTTCGCAAGGCGCCAAACTGGTCGGCGAAGCGGTGTCATCCGGCAAACTTTTTGAAGGTGCCGTCTGGAAAAAACTCGTTGCCAACGTCATTGACAATAATTCTGCATTGCATCTGATCGGTCTGGTTTCCGACGGCAACGTCCACAGCCACATCGACCACCTCTACGCCATGATCGATGCGGCATACGCCGCCGGAGTGAAAACTCTGCGCGTCCACGCCCTGCTCGACGGCCGTGACGTGCCGGAAACCAGCGCTCTGGAATACATCCGTCCGCTGGAAGATAAACTTGCCGCCCTTTCCGCCAACGGTGTGGATTATCTCATCGCTTCCGGCGGCGGCCGCATGGTCATCACCATGGACCGTTACGGTGCCAACTGGGATATGGTCAAACGCGGCTGGGAAACCCATGTGCAGGGCAAAGGCGAACTGTTCGCCAGCGCCACGGCGGCGATCGAAACGCTCCGGCAGCGTACCGGTGCGATCGACCAGGATCTCGGTGCATTTGTGATTTCCCGTGACGGCAAAACTCCTGCCGGAGCGATGAAAGACAATGATTCGGTGGTATTGTTCAACTTCCGCGGCGACCGTGCGCTGGAAATCACGGCGGCGTTTGAGGAAGGAGCGTCCTTTGACAAATTTGACCGCGGCACCGTGCCGCAGGTGATGTTCGCCGGTATGATGGAGTACGACGGCGATTTGCACGCTCCGCAAAACTACCTCGTCGATCCGCCGGAAATCGACAACACCATGGACGAATATCTCTGCGCCACCAAAGTCAAACAGCTGGCGATCAGCGAAACCCAGAAATACGGTCACGTCACCTACTTTTTCAACGGCAACCGTTCCGGGAAATTCGATGAGCAGTATGATGATTATATGGAAATTCCCTCGGATGTGGTGCCGTTTGAACAGCGTCCGTGGATGAAATGCGCCGAAATCACCGATGCGGTGGTCGCCGCCATTGCGGATAACAAATACCGCATGATCCGGTTGAACTTCCCCAACGGCGACATGGTCGGTCACACCGGCAGCATGGAAGCAGTTCTGGTTTCCATGGGAGCGCTGGATCTCTGCCTCGGCAGGATCAAAGATGCGGTCAAAGCCGCCGGCGGCGTACTGGTCATTTCTGCTGACCACGGCAACGCTGACGATATGCTGGAGCATGACAAACAAGGCAATGCCAAACGTGATAAAGAGGGCAACCTGGCACGCAAAACCAGCCATTCGCTCAATCCGGTGCCGTGCATCATCTACGATCCGGAATCAAAAGGCGAATATCAGACTGAACTCAAATCCGGTCTGGGCATCAGTGCGCTGGCAGCCACATGCATCGAACTGCTCGGCTATAAAGCCCCGGCAGAATACGATGAAAGCGTGCTGCAGTTCAAGTAATCTTGACGATACAGCAAAACGTGACTGTTGCAAATGCGGCAGTCACGTTTTTTGTGCAGACGGGTTATTTTGATATTTGGCGGGGTTATGCTTTTTTTTGTGGGGGCTCACGCCGCCCCCACACCCCGGCGCCCGCCAAGGCGGGATTTTGCTCTTGGTGTGTCCGCGCTTTATGGCGGGTGGCTCGTTCGACTCAAGTGGCGCAATTCTGCGGCCTCTTCCGCCTTTTATGGCGGAAGAGGCACTGGTATTGCGCCACGGTTGCCGCATCCGGGGGAAGTTTCCCCCGGAGCCCCCTCGGTGCCGGTTGGCACCTTTGTTATCTCGCCCTTCGCTTCGCTGGGGCTCAATCAGGGTTTGCAGTCTGCGGACGTTTTGAATGGATGCTTGGCGTGGTGAGGTTTGCAGTCTGCAAGCGGTTTATTTGCATACCGGTTGCGAGCCTCTACGAGGCGAGCGCGCAGTCCGCATGCGAATGAACTGTGCGAAGCATCGCGGAGCAACAGCGGCAAGCGCAAGCGCCGCCGATGAGCGGAGGACGAGCAGGAGAGCCTTTACAACCACCGGTTGTAAAGGCGAATGTAAATTGTACTGATACTGACGTAGCCACGCCATAGTAGAGTCACGCCCCCTCAAGCCAAGCGGTATGAAAGTCTCCCAACATCCGCAGCAGGCGGAAAAGGTGGGGTTTGGGGAGGAAAACCTCACTGTG
>SUVU01000154.1 GCA_015061865.1 Lentisphaerota bacterium | reverse complement strand
CGCATGGAAAATCATTCCGGCGCAAAACATTTTTACGGGGACGAGGGTTACGGGGAAAAAAGCATGGATTTTCTGGAAAAGATTTTTAAGCTGAAAGAAAACAATACCACCATTCAGCGTGAAGTATACACCGGGGTCATCACATTTCTGGCAGTATCCTACATTCTGGCTGTCAACCCCGAAATCCTCAGCAGTACCGGCATGGATCGCGGCGGCGTTTTCTGGGTGACGGCGATCGCTGCATTTATCGGGACACTCACCATGGCACTGCTTGCCAACGCTCCTTTGGCATTGGCTCCGGCGATGGGGTTGAATGCTTTTTTTGCCTACTCGGTCGTCAGTACGATGGGGTATTCGTGGCAGTTTGCGCTCTTTGCGGTGGTCATTGAAGGGGTGTTTTTCTTTCTGCTTTCATTGAGTTCGATCCGCGAAAAAATCATTGCGGCGATCCCGCTGCCGCTGAAATACGCAATGGGGGCAGGGGTCGGTCTTTATATTACGCTGATTGCATTTAAAAGCGCACATATTATTCAGGATCATCCGGTTACGCTGGTGACGATTCAGGACTTTTTCGGGGACAGGTTTCACACCGCCGGGATTTCGGCGATCCTGGCACTCGCCGGTACGCTGTTGTCAGGTTATCTCATGCACCGCAAAGTGATGGGGGCGCTGCTTTTCGGTATTCTCGGCACTTGGGGCCTGGGCATCATCTGCCAGCTGACCGGGGTCTATCAGGTCGATGCGGCAAACGGTTTCAATTCACTGCTGCCCCATTTTGATGCGGCGGCATTTCTGGAACCGTTCCGGGGTTTTTGTGAATTGTTCGGTTCGGCATTCAAAGTCGATCAATGGTCGCATACGGTCGACGGCGCCACGGTGACCGGGGCGGTGCTGCTGCGGTCGGCGGATTTTGCGGTGATCTGTTTTGCGTTTCTGTTCACTGACTTTTTTGATACGGTCGGCACGATCAACGGGGCGACGGTCAATACGGTTTTGATGAAAAAAGATGGTTCGATCCCGCAGATAAAGCGGATTTTGCTGGCGGATTCCATCGCCACATTTGCCGGCGGGGTGCTGGGAACCAGTACGACCACCACGTTTGTGGAATCGGCGGTCGGTATCAAAGCCGGGGCGAGAACCGGTTTGGCAGCGTTGACCTGTGCGTTATTGTTTCTGGTGTCGCTGATCTGTGCGCCGGTGTTTCTGGCGATCCCCGGATTTGCGACGGCTCCGGCGCTGATCATCGTCGGATTTCTGATGATCAAATCGGTGCTGCTCATTGACTGGGACGATGTCGCCGGGGCGATCCCGGCGTATTTGCTCATTACCGGCATTGTATTTACCTACAATATCAGTGACGGTCTGGGGTTGGGGATCATTGCTTATACGGTATTGAATTGCCGGATAAAGGGCCGGGTGAACTGGCTGCTGGTGGTGATTTCCCTGCTGTTTGTAGCTAAATATCTGTGTTTGTGATATAAGGATCAACCGGAATTATGGAAAATATCGAAGTCATCAAAACCCCCGTTGAAGTCCAGCAGCGGGTCGTGGAAATGGGCAGAGAGATCGCCGCCGCCTGCGGTAAAACTCCTTTGACCATGCTGGTCGTGATGAATGGGGGACTTTTCTTTGGTGCCAAATTGGCTGAAGCGATCGACAAAGATGATTTTTACATCGACTCCATTGCCGCCGGCAGTTACAAGCACGATATGAATTCCGGAGTGGTCGAACTGCGCTCCACATTGAAACTTGATCCGCGCGGCAGAAATATTCTGATCGTGGACGAAGTGCTGGATTCCGGGCGCACGCTGAAAGCTATCAGCGAAAACCTGATGGAAATGGGAGCTTTGAGCGTCAAAACTGCCGTGCTGGTGGAGAAAGCCATCCCCCGTCCCGATGGTCTGGCGCATGCGGATTGGGCGGGATTTTTCATGGATGACCGTTATCTGATCGGCTGCGGCATGGATTCTGAGGAAAAATACCGCCAGTATCCCGGTATCGCCGTGATGCTGTAAGTGCCGGAAAACTCTTTTCCTTTTGAAAAATACCGCAGATACCGGAGTTTTTTGCTGCAAATGATTGAAATTTGTATTTGAAAACGTGAAAAATGAGTGTTATTTTACATCAATACATCAAATAATAAACTTTTAGATCAGAAATTGGGGTTGAATCATGGTCAAACACATTATTCTCTGGAAACTTAAAGCTGAATACGCCGGTGAGAAAAAAGCAGAAGTGCTTGCCGGGATCAAACAGAATCTTGAAGCTCTCGCCGGAGTAGTGCCGGGATTGGTCGAAATCAAAGTGAATTGCGACAACGTGTTGGCAAGTTCCAATGCAGACCTGATGCTGGATACCACCCTGGAGAGCGCAGAAGCATTGCAGGGTTATGCGGTGCATCCGTCGCATGTGGCGGCGGCTGACACCTTTATCCGCCCTTTTACCGAGGTGCGGCTCTGCCTGGATTATGAAGTGAAATGAGTCGCCGTTGAGCGCTTGCGATGAATATCGACATGTTGAAATACCGTCCGCTGCCGTTTTATTTTCTCAATACCGGCGATATGGCGGAATACACGGTGGAAAAGATCGATGCCAAAGTTAAAGAATTGTATGAGGACGGTTTCGGCGGTGCGATCCTTTTCAACCTTGCTGACAGCGGGTTTGACAGCGACCGTTATCTGTCTGAAGAATTTTTTACTGTGACCGAACGCTTTATTCTGGCGGCAGAAAAATACGGTTTGAAAATCTGGTTTACCGACGGCTGGCGTTGTCCGTCCGGTGATGTCGGCGGCAGAGTCGCCGCACGCAATCCGGAATTGTATCAGCGGCGGTTGAGCCGCAACGGTGACGGCAAAGTGGAGGCCGTTAAAGTGCCGTGGGGTTTCCCGGCATTTGAGGAACCGGAAAGTTCCGATCTTTTTATCGAATTGGTCTATGAACCGTATTTCAAACGGCTGGGCAAGTATTTCGGCAAGACATTGCAGGGAATTTTTTCAGATGCGGACAACCGTCGATTTGATGCGTTTTCAGCAGGGATGATGAGCGATGAGTATTATCCGTGGGCGATAGATTTTGAGCAGAAATTTCAACAGGAATACGGCTATGATATTACGCCGTTTCTGTCGGACATCATTGATGGTAAACACTCATCTGCCAGTTATGATTATCAGCGTTTCTGCGAAAAACTTTATTTGAACTGGTTTGAGAAAAATTATCAATGGTGTCAGGCTCATAATATCACCTACACATTTCATACCAGCGACACCGGGCCGTTTCCCCGTTCCCGCTGCCGCCGCAGTTCGGTGTTTACCGAGGGTAATCCGCTGCATTTCTACCGCAACTGTGATATTCCCGGCACCGACCATGAATTGCTCGCTTTGGACGGCGGTACGCATTTCGACCACCGGCTGGTGCAGTTGAAAGTTTCGCGCGGCAGTACCAATGCCGTTTACCGGACACCGGATTTTGCCAATACCAAGTACGATCTGCGCGCCAAATATGTGGGCAGCGCAGCG
>SUVU01000035.1 GCA_015061865.1 Lentisphaerota bacterium | reverse complement strand
AGTGCCCCGATGCCGCAGTCTGCGCCGCCGCGTCGTCCGATGGATGCGCCGCCGATGCCGGATCCCGGTTTCGGTGGAGATAATAACAGCGCTCCGGAAGATGATATTCCGTTCTGAAACAAGTTGTCAGATTTTGAAACAAGTGTAACCATTAATAATAACAAGTGAGGATTCCCAATGCAGGGTCAGAAAAAACAAGGCGGCCGTCGTCGCACGGCTGCGAAACCCAAAGTTTGCCGTTTCTGTGAGGCAAAAGTCCGCTACATCGATTTCAAAGATGCCGAAACGCTGATGAAATTTCAGACCGAGAAAGGCAAAATCATGCCCCGTCGGATCACCGGCAACTGCCTTGATCACCAGAAAATGCTTTCCATCGCCGTCAAACGCGCCCGGATGCTTTCGCTGGTCTACTAATCAACGGAGGAGTTATCTACTATGGCTAATGTAAGTCTTATTCTTTTGGACGACGTCGAGAATCTCGGTCTTGCCGGTGATGAAGTCAAAGTCGCCCCGGGTTATGCCCGCAACTACCTGATCCCCAAAAAACTCGCCGCCAAAGCCACTCCCGGCACGCTGCGCCTGATCGAGTCCCGCAAAGCTCAGATCGCCGCCCGTCGCGCTGCGGAACTGGAAGCTGCGAAAGCTCTCGCTGCCAAATTGGCTGAAGTCGAGATCTCCATCGCTATGCAGGCCACCGAGGACGATCAGCTGTTCGGTTCCGTCACTCCGCGTATGATTGCGGATGAATTGACCGCCCAGGGTTTCGAAATCGCCCACAACCGCATCACGCTTGATCCGCCGATCAAAATGCTCGGCAGTTTCGAAGCTGATGTCAAATTGCACAGCGAAGTTGCCGCCAAGGTCAAAATCTGGGTCGTTCGCGGCTGATTTTTCTGCGTGGTGCAATTATGGCTGACGACAGAACCAATCGTAGTGTTTCTTCACGCCCGGCGGGTATTTTACCCGACCGGGCGCAGCCGCATAATTTGAAAGTGGAACAGGCGGTGCTTGCCGCCATGTTCCGTGATCCCAAAGGGTGCATTGATACCGTAGTCGGTATTATCGGCGCCTCCGGGGATGCGTTTTACTCCGCCGCCAACCGCAATATTTTTCAGGCGGCACTGGAATTATACCGCAGCGATGTGATTCCCGACCTGTTGACGGTCGCCCAGCAGCTGCAGGCTGCCGGCAAACTTGAAGCCGCCGGCGGCGAACTTTATCTGGCGGAAGTTTATTCCGCGATCTCCACGACGGTCAATATCGAGTCGTGGTGCAATATTCTCCGCAGTTTAGCTACACTCCGCCGGATGATCGACGTCTGCGGCGGGGCGTTGATGAAGTGCTTTGACTCCGATGCCGACCCGCTGCAGCTGGTCGAGGAGATCGAAAGCGATATTTATAAAATCCGTACTTCCGGCGAAACTGAAGTCATCCGCGACTTGCGTGAATTGGTCAGAGAGGAGTTTCAGACGCTGATCAAGATCCGCAATAAAGAGCTGGAAGTCGGTATCCCCACCGGATATGCCGCATTGGATGCGTTGACCGGCGGTTTGAAACCCGGTGAAATGTTTGTGCTGGCGGCACGTCCGTCCATCGGTAAGACCAGTTTGGGCTTGAATATCATTTCCAACATCGCCATCCGGGGCGAACGGCGTTATCCGGTAGCGTTTTTCAGTTTGGAAATGACTGACAGCCAGATCGCCCGCCGTCTGCTGTGTTCCGAGTCGCAGATCCCGGAAAGTGCATTCTGGAACGGCTCATTCAGCGACGCTGATCTGGGCAAACTTACGGCGGCGGCGGCGATGATCGGCGGGGCGAAATTGTTTATCGACCCGACCGGCGGTTTGACCATTTCCGAATTGCGTGCCAAAGCCCGGCGTTTGAAAAACGAGCATGATATCCAATTGATCGTCATCGACTATTTGCAGTTGATGCACGCCGATACCCGGCTGGATCGTCAGCTGGAGGTCGCCGAAGTTTCCGGTGCGATCAAAAAACTTGCCAAAGACCTCAATGTGCCGGTGCTGGTGCTGGCGCAGCTGAACCGTGAAGTCGATAAAAACACCAGCGCCAATGCCCGGCCGAAACTGGCGAACTTGCGTGACTCCGGTGCCATTGAGCAGGACGCTGATATTGTAACATTTCTGCACCGCAACCGTGATGAGGCGAAAAACCTGCCCGACGGTGCGAGCGTGGATGCGGAATTGATCGTGGAAAAGAACCGTAACGGTAAGATCGGTACGGTAAAAATGCTCTTTTATCCGTCGCGTATGGAATTTGTCCCTGCGGCGCCGGTGAGCAGTGAATTCAATCCCAATAAAGAAAATTAAACCTGGTAGATGGGGTGTAACATGATGATAAAGAAAATATTTCTGCCAATGTTGACCGCCGCCGTGCTGGCGCTCAACGCCGCTGAAGTCGGCAGTGTGAAATTTATTCAAGAGGGCGGCAATCCGATCCCGGAATCGATTTTGAATGTTTCGCTCCGGCTGCGTCCGGGGATGGAATTCAAACCGGAATATATGGACGAGGATTTGAAAACGCTCTTTAACAGCGGCAGAGTTTCCGATGCCGCCGCAGAATATACTGCGGGCAAAGATGGCAAAATCAACCTCGTTTACCGGATCAAACCGTCGCCGGTGATTTCGGTTTTCAAGCTCGCCGGCAATAAAAAATTCTCGACCAAAGATCTCCAGAAATGCCTGAAAATCGCCGACGGTGACCGCCTCAACAGCCGGGCATTGAGCGAATCTATTGAGGAATTGCGCAAATTTTACATCGGCAAAGGCTACACCGACGTCCGTATCGCTCCGCCGACGGTGGTTCCGGATGGCAAAGGCGGTGTGATCGTCACGGTGACGATCGAGGAAAACCTGCGTTTGAAAGTGCATGAAGTCCGTTTTGAGGGCGTTGAAGTTTTCAAAGAACGGGATTTGCGGGCGGTGATGTTCAACCGCTTCAGTTATTGGAACTGGGTGCCGTTTGTCAGCAAATATCTTAATTCCGGTCTGCTGGACCGCAATGAATTGGTCACTGACCGCGCCCGGCTGCGGGAACTTTATCACGATAAAGGATATTTGGATTTCAAAATCAAAGATATCAAAATCAATCCGCTGGCAGACGATCCGGAATATGTGGATCTGACCGTGATGATCGAGGAGGGCAAGCCCTATACGCTGGATAAGATCACGATTTCAGGGACAAACGATATTGATGCCAAAGAGTTGATGCCGCTGGTGAAAATGGCTGCCGGCGAAGTTTATTCGCTGGCAAAAGAAACTGCTTCGGTCAAAGCGATGATGGCATTGTACGATGCCAGAGGCTACACCGATATCATCGTGCGTCCGGTGCTGTCTGTTGACCACCCGAATCATAAAGTTTCGGTGGATTTCAATGTCGCCGAGGGCAGAAAATATTTTGTCCGTGACGTGATCATCGTCGGCAATACCAATACCAAAGATAAAGTCCTGCGCCGGGAACTTGCCATCCAGCCCGGCGATCCGGTCGCTAAAAACCGGATCAATATCAGCCGTCAGCGGTTGATGGGTATGGGATATTTTACCAAAGTCGAAGCCGAGGCGATCAATGCCGATGCTTTGAATGAAAAAGATGTGCGTATCACCGTGGAGGAGCGTCCCGACCGGTATAATTTCCGGCTGGGTGTCGGTGCGTCAGACGTGAACAGCGTGTTCGGTATGGCGGAAATTTCCACCGGCAATTTTGACATCACCAATCCGCGCAACTGGTTCTACGGCGGCGGTCAGCGGCTGCGCCTGCAGGGGATTTACGGTATTGATAATGCCGGGTTCAATGTGGATTTTGTCGAGCCGTGGCTGCTGGATCTGCCGTTGCGGTTTGAATTGTCCGGCTACATGAATACTGCGGAATACGATGACTGGGATGAGGAGCGCATCGGCGTCAGAACTTCGCTGCAGCGCAAAATTTTTGACGATTTCACCACGGTCGCAGTCGGTTACAAATTTGAGATCGTCCGGGTGTTTCACATCAATCACCGGCTGAAATCTTACATGAAAGAAAACGATTTGGACGGCACTTCCAGAGTCAGTCAGTTCTCGCTGATGCTGAACCGTGATACCCGGGACAGTCTGGTCAATCCGACCGAGGGATATAACATCAATTTGTTCGGTGCGATTTCGCCGAAAGCGCTGGGCAGCAGTTCGGATTTCTACCGGTTGGAGGCCAAAGGCAGCTATTTCGCCAACTTCTTTGATAAAGCGATCGTCTGGATGGTCGGTGCCAAACTCGGCGTGGTGGCAGGATTCAATTACCGTGACGAAACGCCGGTTTATGAACGGTATTTCCTCGGCGGCAGCGATTCGCTGCGCGGGTTTGAATACCGTTCGGTCGGGCATGAGATCAACGGTAAAAATGTCGGCGGTCAGACTATGCTGGTATTGACCACTGAAGTCAGCCATCCGATTTGGGGACCGCTGCGCGGGGCGGCATTCGTCGATGCCGGTAACGCCTGGAGAAGATCGTACAATATGGATCTGTCTGAATTCAACATCGGTGTCGGTTACGGTTTGCGGTTGAAACTGCCGATGATCCAGGCACCGTTGAAACTGGATTTTGCGTTCCCGATTTTGCGGAGCGACAGCGATATGTCCAAAAAACTGCGGATTCACTTCAATGTCGGATTCACATTCTGATCTTTATACCCCCGATGCGGCAGGCTTGCTGGCGGTATTGCGTAAACTGCGTTCACCGTCCGGCTGTCCGTGGGACCGCAAACAGACCCGGCAGAGTCTGGTGCGTCATCTGGACGGCGAATGTGCCGAACTGATCGATGCGATCATGCGTGATGACGTCCCCAATATCCGGGAAGAGCTTGGCGATGTGCTGATGAATCTGATGTTTCAGATCGTCGTTGCCGAGGAGAAAGATGAATTCACTGCTGAAGATGTCTGGCGGGAGATCGTGGCAAAGATGATCCGCCGCCACGCCCATGTTTTCGGTGATGAACACGCCGGCAGTGCCGAGGAGGTCGTCGCCCTCTGGCAGAAGATCAAAGCCGCCGAAAAGGGCAAAAGCGCCCCGCCGCAATCCATCATGGATGAGGTGAAATTGACCTTGTGTCCATTGGACAGGGCGGAAAAAATGCAGAAAAAAGCCGCCGAAAAAAACTTTGACTGGCAAAGTGTCAATGGTGTGGTGGATAAAATTTCCGAAGAACTCGATGAGGTCAAAGCGGCGCTGGCATCCGGCGATGAAACTCACACCGACGAGGAGATCGGCGATCTGCTGTTTGCGGTGGTGAATCTGATCCGATTCCGCAAACGGCACTCTGCCGTGGAGGTGATGCGGCGCAGTAATATGAAATTTGAACAGCGTTTCCGGAAACTGGAATCGTACTTCAATACTTCCGGCAAAGATATTGTCGCAGCGACTCCGGAGGAGCTGGATGCGGCGTGGGAAAACATAAAACAAGAGGGAAATTGCGATCATGCGTAAAGAATTTCTGCCATTTACCGCCCCGGCGGTCAATGAAAATGATATTGCCGCCGTCAGTGCGGTGCTGCGTTCCGGCTGGATCACCAATGGACCGGTCAATGCCGAATTTGAACAGGAAATGTGCAAATACACCGGCAATACCCATGCCGTCGCCCTTGCCAGTGCCACGGCGGGGATGCATTTGCTGATGAAAGTGCTGGACATCAAACCGGGAGATGAGATCATCACTCCGTCGATGACGTGGGTTTCGATCGCCAATATGATCGTGCTTGCCGGGGCGAAACCGGTTTTCGTGGATGTTGACCGGGATACACTGCTGGTGCAGCCCGAAGCGGTCAAAGCGGCGATCACCGAACGTACCAAATTGATCGTGCCGGTGCATTTCGCCGGTGCGGCACTGGATCTGGATGCCATTAAAGCGGTGGCGGGCGATATTCCGGTACTGGAAGATGCCGCCCATGCCGTCGGCACCTTTTACAAAGGCCGCCATATCGGACAGAACGGTATGGCGTTATACAGTTTTCATGCGATCAAAAACATCACCTGCGGCGAGGGCGGGATGTTTATCACCGACAACGCTGAACTTGCCGATCTGATGCGCCGGTGGAAATTTCACGGGATCGGCATGGATGCGTTTGACCGGCAGAACCGGGGACGCTCCCCGCAGGCGGAAGTGCTGGCGCCGGGATTCAAGTATAATTTGACTGATATGCAGGCGGCATTGGGTTTGAGTCAGCTGCGCCGGGTGGATGAGATCAACGCCAAACGCCGGGAACTGGCGGCGTTGTACGATGAGTATTTTCAGGAGATACCCGAAGTTCTGCCGCTGGTAAAACCGCAGGGGTACGATTCTGTTCACGCTCATCACCTCTATGTGGTGCGGGTGAATACGCCGAAAATCGACCGCAATACCTTTATGGCGGAATTGAAAAAACGCAATATCGGCACCGGGATCCACTTCCGGTGTGCGCATTTGCAGAAATTTTACCGGGAATACTTCAACTTCGCTCCGGGGATGCTGCCGGCAACGGAATTCAACAGCGACCGGATCTGCTCACTGCCGCTTTTCCCCGGCATGGATGCGGATGATGTCAAAGATGTCATTGAAGCGATTAAAGACGTGCTTGCCTGATTTTTTTGACCGATGTTCTCTGAATCCGAAAATATCGACTTTTCGCCCGATGTCGCACCGTTGCGCCGCACTGCGTGGCTGATATACGGTACGGTATTGGCGGCGCTGCTGCTGCTGTTGGGACGCAATGCACTGGTTTCCACCGAGGGTGAACTTGCCTGGAGCATCAGTAATTTTGCCGCCGGAAAAATGTGGTATCCGGACAGTGCCGGTGCGTTTTTCGGCGGACGGCTCGGCGGCTGTCTGGCGGGATTGACCGGCAGCGGCGAGTGGACGGTCAGGATTTTATCGGTCATGGCGGCGCTGGTGCTGCTTGCCGGGACGATGCGTCTGGCGGAAATGCTCTTTGACCGGCAGGTGCAGGCCGTCGCCGGGTGGATGCTGATCGGCTCGTATGGATTTCTCTATTGGGGCAGGCACGGCTCATGTTTTATGCTGTTGGCGGCATTGCTGCTCTGGTGGGCGGTGCTGGTCATGACTCCGGAGCGCCGTGCCGTTCAGGTGTGGGCTTTGACGGCATTAAGCAGTATCGGGATCGCCGTTTTCGGCTTCTGTTTTCTGCTGCCGGCGGCGGCGCTGGCGGTACTGGGGTGCCGGAATTCTGCGCCGTTGAGTATCGTTCATCGTGCAGTTGCGGTGATTTCGGCGGTGCTGGCGGTCGCAGTGATACTGATATTGCTGGGATGGGATTGGGATACCGGCTGGACGGAAAATCTGGATGCCATCGGTACGGTGATCTGGAAAAGTCTGGTGAATTCGTGGCGGACGATGGTTTATCCCGGTGTCGGCAGTGCCGATTGGTACCGCACGCCGCTGAATCTGCCCCGCTTGCTGTTCCCATGGCTGCCGGTGACGGTGACGGTGATCGTCGGCATGGTGATCCGCTGGAGCGAAGCACCGGAAAATTTACGCAAACTGCTGCTGTCGCAGGCGGTGATGCTGGTGTTGACCGGTCTGTTTCCGGGGAAACGCTGGCAGTATCTGCTGCCGATGCTGCCGTTTTTTATCGTGTTGACCGCCGGAGGTTTGACCGGTGATTGCGGGGTGCCGAAATGGAACCGTATCGCCGAACTGGTGATGACCTGGTGCTGTACTTTGATCGCGGCATTGGCTGTGGCGGCGGCGGTGACGTATCCGTTATGGAATTTGCTGTTGAAAGTTTATCCGCCGACAGTATTGATAATCGGAGTGCCGCTGTTGGGCTTGCTGGCAATCGGAGTGCTGGTGTTTGATACCGGTCCGACCTGTGCCGTAGCTAAATTAAGCGGTATGCGCGGGACGTGGAGCGGCTTTATTCTCGCTGCCGTGGTGCTGGGGATCGCTTTGTGGAGCGTGGCGGTGCCGTCGTTGACCAAATTCCGCACGGCACGGCCCTTCTGGAAAAGATGTCACCTGGAATTACAGCATTTTCCGGCATCTGCGGTGATATTTTTCGGTGATGCGCCGGATGATGATGAACTTTATTACTTCAACCGTGACGGAAAAATCAATATTGCGATAACGCCTCAAACGTTGAAAAAAACGCTTGCTGCTGTGGAAACGGAAACGGCGGCGGTGATCGTCAGACAGCATCGGAGCGCCGAATTGCTGCAAATCATGACGGATAATAACTGGAAATGTACCGGAGAATTGAAAGAGGGCGAGCCGTTGCGGCTGCTCGGTACCCAATCTGCCGGATATAAACATTATGTGATGTACGAATTTACCAAACTCAGTCCGATGAAAGGAAAATAAATATGGACAGCGATCAAGTGAAATTTGTCTCCATCGTCGTACCGGTCTACAATGAATCCGGATGTCTGGATGAATTGATCTCCCGGGTGTTGACGACGATGCGCCAGACCGGCAGAAAGTTTGAATTCATCCTCGTGGATGACGGTTCTGCTGACGGTTCCAGAGAGATGATCTCCAAAGCCGCAGAAGAAAATCCGGAAATAGTCGGCTGTCTGCTCAACCGCAATTACGGTCAGCACTCTGCCATTACCGCCGGATTTGCCCAGGTGCGCGGCGATCTGGTCATTACCCTGGATGCCGATTTGCAGAATCCGCCGGAGGAGATCCCCAATCTGATCGCCGCCGCCGAACAGGGCAACGATGTCGTCGGCACGGTGCGGCAGAACCGTCAGGATACGCTGTTCCGCCGCATGGCATCCAAAGTGGTCAATTACTTCGCCCGCAAAGCCACCGGAGTCCACATGAACGATTACGGCTGTATGCTCCGTGCCTACCGCCGATTTGTGGTCGATGCGATGATGCAGTGCAATGAACGCAGTACCTTTTTGCCGGTGCTGGGCAACAGTTTCGCCCGCCGCACCTGCGAAATCCCGGTGAAACACGCCGAGCGTGCCGTGGGGGATTCCAAATATTCTTTCTGGAAGCTGATCAATTTGCAGTTCAATCTGCTGACCTGCATGACCACGGCGCCGCTGCGGATGACGACCTGGTTCGGCATATTTTCGGCGTTCTGCGGATTTCTGCTCAGTTTGTATATCGTGATCCGCCGTTTTGCGTTTGCTGATGGCGATACCTGGGGCAATTTCGGCAGCTTTATGCTGTTTGCGGTGATGTTTGTGTTTATGGGTATCCAGATGGTCGGTATCGGTATTATCGGTGAGTATATCGGCAGAATTTACACCGACGTCCGGGCGCGTCCCCGGTACTTCGTGGAAAAAATTGTCAAAAAATCCGGTGAAGACAATTAAATTACCGTAAAAAGGTTGCAATTGTCTGAAATTCATGTATATTAAAAGAGGTTTTGTAATCTGATATATCCCCTTAAAATAAAAAAAGGAATAAAAAAATGGCAAAAAAACGTTATGCAGTTTGCGGTGTCTCCGGCCGCGCCATCGGTATGTATATCAAACCGATGATGAGAAACTTCTCCCACTGTGCTGAATTTGTCGGTATGCTCGATATCGACCCGCTGCGCTTCAAAGTGTGCAAAGAAATCGTTCCGGAAGCCAAAGATGTTCCCGAATATCTGGCTGCTGATTATGACAAAATGATCGCCGAGCAGAAACCCGATGCCGTATTCGTCATCAGCATGGACTGCACCCACGTCGAATACATCGTCCGTACTCTGGAAAAAGACATCGACGTCATCTGCGAAAAACCGATGACCACCAACACCGCCGATGCGCTGCGCGTGATGGAAGCCGAGAAAAAATCCAAAGGCAAAGTCATCTGCACGTTCAACTACCGTTATTCCCCGATCCATACCAAACTCCGGGAAATGATCCTCGACGGCAAAATCGGTAAAGTCACCCATGTTGACCTCAACTGGTACATCGATATCCATCACGGTTCGAGCTACTTCAACCGCTGGAACCGTATGCGTGAGAACTCCGGCAGCTTGTCCATCCACAAATCCAGCCATCACTTCGACCTGGTCAACTGGTGGATCGACGGCGTTCCGGAAAAAGTCCACGCTTTCGGTGCGCTGAACCACTATGGTCCGAATGCTCCGTTCAATCCGTCCAAAAAAGACGGCCGCAACTGCGAAAACTGCCCGGAATTCATGCGGTGCAAATACAAAGCCCGCTGGGCGACCCGCAACTCCAGAATGTATGTTCCGGACGATCACCTGAACAGCTTCGAGAGCAAAGTCAAACAGTACAGCGAATACAGCCCGTACATGTGTATTTTTGATTCCGCGATCAACATTCACGATACTTTCGTGGTCAACGTCAAATACAAAAACGGTGCGCTGTTGAACTACTCCGCCAACTTCTCCACTCCGTTTGAGGGCTATCGTCTGGCGATCAACGGTACCCACGGCCGTTTGGAATCTCTGGAATTCCAGGGCGCCGGCGGCAGAGCGCTGCCCGACCTCTATGAAGGCGGCGATCAGTGGATCGACTACTACCCGATTTTCGGCGGCCGCGAACGCATCAACGTCGTCAAAAATGAAGGCGGTCACGGCGGCGGCGACCCGCTGATCCTTGAGGATATTTTCCTCGGCGAAGATCCCGCCCGCAAATTCGACATCCTCGCCAAGAGCGTCGATGGTCTGCGTGCGATCTGCATCGGCGATGCAGTCTACACCTCCATCATGGATGGCGAAGTGAAAGATTTGAGCAGTTTCATGGAATAATCCATTCCCTGAAGTATAAAAATGGGGCTGTCGCAAAAGCGATAGCCCCGTTTTTTATGCAAACAAAAACGCTTGCATCCATTCAAAACGTTTGCAGTCTACGCCGTGACAAGTGAAAAGTGATGAGGGTTCGGGGGAAGGGAAAAGAAAAATTATCGGCGGCTGGCGTTTGAACCGGCGAGCATACCGGAAGCAAGTGCCCAGGTGATATTATAGCCGCCGCAGGGGCCGGTAAGGTCGAGGATTTCTCCGGCGAAAAAAAGTCCTGACGTCAGGCGGCTTTCCAGAGAATCGGGGTCGATATGTTTGAGGGCGACGCCGCCGGCAGTGACCATGGCACGATCCCATGAATCGGTGGCGGTGATGGTAAAGGGGTGGTCGGTGATATTATTGAGCAGAGTTTCGGCATCGGCACTTTTCCAGCGGGCGGCGGTCACATCGGGATCGTTGAGCAGTGCGGCAGCCAGTTTCCGGGGAAAAATTTCTGCGAGCAGGGTTTGGACTTTTTTTATACCGTGATTTTTTTTCCAGCCGGCGAATGTCTGCTGCCACATTTCACGGGATATTTCCGGGGTGAAATTGATCCGCAGCGGGACGGTCGGCTGTTTGGCAAGCAAGCGTGCCACTGTTTCCGCAAGATCGAGGATGGCGAATGCGGAAAAACCGTGATGGGTAAAGAGCAGTTCGCCGCGCTGCGGCTGTTTGCGGTAAGCGGGCAGGTCGATCCGGGCGATGCAGTCGGGCAGGGCGATACCGGCGCACTCATGCACCCAGGTTTCGGCGGTGTGGATGCCGGTCATTGCCGGAAAAAGTTCGGTGACGGTATGTCCGGCGCATCGGGCGAGATCATAGCCTGAATCGTTGCCGCCGAGGGCGGGAAACGATTTGCCGCCGGTGGCGATAATGACGGCATCAGCGGCGATTTTTGAGCCGTCGGCGCAGCAGACCCCGTGGACTTGCTGATCGGAAATCAGCAGTTCTTTCACCTGGGTATTGCAGCGGATCTCGCCGCCGAGACCGGCGATGAGCCTGAGAAACATATTCAGCACATCCCGGGCGGAACCGGATTCCGGGAAGTAGTGAAAACCGTCAATGTCAACAAGTTTTACCTGATGGGCGGCAAAGAAGTCCAGCAGCGTATCGCCGTGAAAATTTTGCAGTGCCGGCAGCATAAAACGCCACTGTCTGCCGAATGCCCGGGCGAAATCCTCCATATCCAGCGTATTGGTGACATTGCATTTGCCGCCGCCGGAAGCGAGCAGTTTCGCTCCCGGCGCCGGGCGCTGTTCCAGAATCATCACCCGGCTGCCCGCAGTGGCGGCGGCAAACCCGGCGGCAAGTCCCGCCGGGCCGGAGCCGATGACCGCAATCGTGCGGGAACTCATTTCAAAACCAGTTTTTCCGGGGCGTATTTCTGCAATTTGTCCCGGTCGATGACGATGCCCAACCCCGGTTTTTCCGGCGCATCGACCCATGCTCCGTGCATGGAATACGGTTCGGCAAGGATGTCGTCAGACATATACATCATCGAGATCACACAATCCGATGCCAATGAACAGTTTTCCAGCGTTGCCGCCGCAAGCCGTGCCGCTTCAGCGACTCCGGAACCGACCCGGCTGCCAATCCAGTTGGCAATGCCCTGCTGCTGACAGAAATCGTGGATTTTGCGGGCATGGGTAAGCCCCCCGACCCGGCAGACTTTGATATTGATGATATCGGCACTGCCCATATCGGCGCAACACTCGGCATCGTGCATGGTGTGGATGCTCTCGTCCAGACAGATCGGATTTTTGACCTGCTTGCGCAGCACGCTGTGAAAGTAAATGTCCCGTTCATCCAGCGGCTGTTCGATCATCAGCAAATTGAATTTATCCCAGCCGGCGATTGTCGGAGCATCGGAAATATGGTAGGCGTTGTTGGCATCCACCATCAGCGTGCAATCCGGAAACCGTTCCCGGACGGCGGCAATGTATTCAAAATCTTTGCCCGGTTTGATTTTGAGTTTGATCCGGCGCATTCCGGCAGCGAGCTGTTCGGCGGCGGCATCGACGAGCATGGCGGGTTCAGCTTTCAACCCCAGACTGGGGCCGACCTCGACTTTTTCCCGGATCCCGCCGAGCAGTTTCCAGCAGGGTTTGCCGCACATCTGCCCGTAAATATCCCAGGCGCAGGCATCCAGCGCTGCTTTGGCGAAGTTGTTGCCGCGGAAATTATCCAGCCGGGCGATGACTTCGTCGGGATGGGAAAATTCCTGCCCGTCCAGCAGCGGCACCAGCGCACAAGTCAGCACGTCGATCGCCGAACCGACGGTTTCGTGGGCGTAGAACGGTACTTTATCCACCGAGGCTTCGCCCCAGCCGGTCAAGCCGTTGTCTGCGATCGCTTCGACGATCAGACCGTTTTTTACGGTGATCTCCCCGGCACTGATCCGGAACGGGTATTTCAGCGGAATCGTGTACGGATGCAGGATAATGCGCTCAAATTTGAAACTCATAATGTACTCCCGGTAAAAAGCCCCGGCAAAACGTTGCCGGTTTGCCGGAGCTTGATAAACTGCATTACGCCAG
Organism: Lentisphaerota bacterium; assembly: GCA_015061865.1. Taxonomy (GTDB): domain Bacteria; phylum Verrucomicrobiota; class Lentisphaeria; order Victivallales; family Victivallaceae; genus UBA1784. The sequence goes on along the minus strand of SUVU01000035.1, from coordinate 7,397 downwards.
TTTGGTCAGCGAATTAGTGTAAATACGCCGCACCGCATCGGCATCTGCGGTCACCGGTGCCAGCGCCAGCAGTCCGCCCAGCGACGGGGTGGTGAAAGTCAGATCGACCAGTTTGTCAATGTCGGCGGCAGTGAAGCCTTCATCGGCGAGTTTCTGCGGCACTCCGGCGGCGGCGAGCCACTGCTCCACGCCTTTGGCGGCTTGGGCGGCTTCGGCGGCATCACCGGTCAAGCCCGGAACCAGCGGAGCGAGGATGTCAGCCAGCACCACGGATTTGGCAGCATAAATTTCCCGGATCACCGCCGGGAGCAATATCGCCAGTCCCAAACCGTGAGTAAGTTCCGGTTTGACACCGCTTAACGGGTGTTCCAGCGCATGGGTGAAGTGGAGCAGACCGTTGTCAAAAGAGACACCGGCGAGCATGGAGGCGTAGAGCAGATAATAGCGGGCTTCCAGATCGGCGGGATTTTTTTCGGCGACCGGCAGATATTGAGCGACCAGTGCGATCGCTTCCCGGGCGAGTGAAATGGACAGCGGACTGGCGGTTTTGGTCGTAGCGGCTTCCACGCAGTGGTTGATAGCGTCGATGCTGACAAAACGGGTTTGTGCCGCTGAAAGTCCGGTCATCAATGCCGGGTCGTCGATCGACCAGGTCGGATAGATGCAGTCGTAAGCGATCGCAGGTTTGTACTCTTTTTCCAGGATCGTTGCCACGGCGAAACGGTCGGCTTCAGTGCCGGTGCCGTGAGTGAGGTTGACGGCGATGATCGGCACGGCGGTTGCCGGAGTGAATTTCATCTCATAGAGTTCGGCAGCGGTTTTGCCGGGATGGGCAAGCAAAATCGCCGCACTTTTGCCGGCGTCGATGGGGCTGCCGCCGCCAATGGCAAGCACTGCCTGCGCATCTGCGGCCAGCGCCACGGCTTCGTCGATCTGGGCAGTGGAGGGATTGGGGGTGATTTTGTCATAAAGCGCATAAGCGATGCCCCGTGATTCCAGTGCGGGGACGATCACATCCCATGCGCCGGTGGCTTTGTAAGCACCGCGTCCGGAAATGACCAGCACTTTTTTGATATTGCGCGTTACAAGTTCGGCGGCGATATCGTTGATTTTGTTGATGGCTCCGCAACCGAAATAAATAGTGGTGCGCAGCCGCAATTCAGATACCGTGTTGATGTCGATGCCATTTTTGAACATAGTTCGCTCCTCCAAATGTTGTTTTGCTTTTCCCTCCGTGGTCAAATATAACGCTTCCGGCAAATTTTTGCAACCGGTTTGCATAAAATTTCCCGCTGATTTTCTTGAATTATCAGTTGCCGGTGCTACATTAACTGACAAGTTGAATATTTACGGGTGAGATAATGAAAAAAACTTTGATCACGATCGCTGCCGGGTGCCGCAATAATCCGGCGGTCAATGCCGCGACGGCATGGCGCACGGCGCTGCGGCAGGCGGTGGCGGAAAACGCCGCCGGAGTCCATTTCCCCGCCGGGGAGTACCATTTTTATGCGCCGGGGACGACCCGGATCTTTGCCAGTTACTCCAATAACGACGACGGATTGAAGCAGATCGTCTTTTATCTGGAAAAGCTTCAGGATTTCACCGTTTCCGGCGACGGAGCGAAACTGGTTTTTCACGGCAGACTGTCACCGTTTCTGGTGCGGGAGTGCCGGAATATCACACTGTGCGGTCTGGAAATCGATTTCGCTGAAAGTTATGCTGAAGACGCCGTGCTGCTTGACCGTAACGGTGATACCGCATGGATGCAGATCGGCGGCAATTGGCGGGTTTCCGGCGGCAAAATGCACTTTTTTCATGATATACTTGATAATTACAGCGGCGGGCTGCGTTTTACTGCATTTGACCGGGCGACCGGAGATTATCCGCCGTCAGGTTTCGGCAAAAGCTGCCGCAATCAGGTGTTGAAACGGGAAAAAGATAAAGTTCTGCTGCCGCTGGCGATGCCGGATGATGCCCCGGAATTTTATCTGATGCGCCATCAGGGCAGATTGAATCCGGCGGTGGTCATTGACCGGAGCGTGGATACGGTCGTTGCCGATGTGACATTGCGCCGTGCCGGAGGAATGGGATTTCTGGCGCAGAATTCGGAAAATATCCTCGTGGAAAATTTGACCGTCGCTCCGGCAGAGGGCAGGTCGATGGGCGTGACCGATGATGCGGTGCATTTTTCCGAGTGCGCCGGATTGGTGGAGATCAAAAATTGTCTGCTGCGCAATACGCTGGATGATGCCATCAATATCCACGGCGTGTACCGCAAATTGCGTTACCGGGTGGGTGAATATCTGCTGGAGGGGGGGCATTTTCAGCAATTCGGCATCTGGGACGGCAGAGCCGGGGATGAGATGGAACTTGCCAAAGCCGCCACGATGCAGAGTTACGGCGTGGTGCATCTCAAATCTATTGCTCCGGCGAATAAACAGCACTGTTTTGTCAAGTTTGCCGAACCGCTTCCGGCAGAATACGTTGACGGTGACATCATCCGCAATTTGCGGGCAGGAAAACTGCAGGTGAAAATCACCGGTACGACCATCAGCAACACCCGGTCACGGGGTGTCCTCGTTTCCGGTACGGAGTACGCCGAAGTGAGTAATTGCGACATCCATGCGCCGGGGGCGGGGATATTTATCGCCGGGGATATGAATTACTGGTATGAATCCGGTCCCAACCGGAATGTGGTCATCAAAGACAATATTTTCCGCCGCTGCCATTACATGAAAAGCAGTGTCAGCCGCGCTCCGGTGACGGTCGCTCCGGAAATTCCGCAGCCGGTGCCGGGGAGGTTTTATCACGGCAAAATTTCATTGCTCAACAACCGTTTCATCCTTGCCAACGGTGATCCGGCGCTCTTTTTGCGGCAGGTGACTGAATGTACGATGCAGGGCAATACTTACGAAGCCGCCCCGGGGACGGAATTGAAAATCGCCGACATCAAAGAGTGCGGCAGCGTTTCACCGGCTGATTGAGATGCCCAGTGACGCTCCGACGAGGCGTTCGCCTTTGCCGGGCTGGTGGTTGAGCATCTGCTCTTTTCTGCCTTTGCGGACGATCATGGTGGTCGAGCCGCCGCCGTCCATATTCAAGCCGTTGTATGCGCCGAGGTAGCGCAGAAATTCCCCGACTTCACGGTGGGTGAAGCCCATGCTGAATTTGGGTTGTCTGCCGTCGGCGACAAAGATGTAGAGATATTTCCGGTCTTTGGAAATCCCGTAGCCGGTGCGCGGGGCAAGCGCTTTATTGCCGCCTTTGACAACGCCGTCGGTCAATACGAAACCGAAGCCGGAAACGGCATGTCTGATATGGGAAATATCAGCTTTGGCGGGGATGGTGGCAAGATCGACCTTGCCGTCTTTGGTCACGATCAGCGAGGGGCGTTTGCCGTCCGGCGGCATGACCACCACGCCGTCGGAAACCAGAAATCCCATCCGGTCAGCGTATGTATGGGTGAATGGCGGCTCCCACGGACTCCACGGAGTGGCGTTGACGGCGGCGACGACATTGATTTTTCTTTCCCGCAGACCCCGGAAAAAGTTGCGGGTGGTTTCGCGGCGGGTGCGGATGGTGAATTTCGGAGCATCGGGCATTTTCTGTCCGTAATTCTCCGCTTTCGGTGTGACGTGAAAGCGCAATTTGGGGTTGGTCAGATCGATCCGCAGGGCATGAATACTGATCAAACGCGGTTTTTTATATTTGAATTCGGCACGCACGATACCGGGTGCAACCGTTTTGACTTGGCGCCAGTCAAAAGTGCCTTCGCTCCACGGTGCGGCGTGAAGTGCCGCCGTAACGATCAACAGCAGAATCAGTAAAAAACGTTTCATATTAAATTTCTCCGGTTGGCTTTAGAGTTTTTTGGCTGCCAGCGCCGCCAGATCACTGCGCTCACTTTTTTGCAGCATGATATGGCCGAATACCGCTTCGCCTTTCAATCTGTCCACAGTATAACTCAACCCGTTGCCGGACGCATCCAGATAGGGGTTGTCGATTTGTCCGGGATCGCCGGTAAGCACCATTTTGGAGTCATTGCCGCAACGGCTGATGATGGTTTTGACCTCGTGCGGAGTGAGGTTCTGCGCTTCGTCAATGATGATGAACTGGCGCGGAATACTGCGGCCGCGGATGTAGGTCAGAGCTTCCAGATCGAGTTTACGCGAATGCATGAGGCTTTCGGGGGTGAGGCGGGCAGAATTTTTGCCTTTGGCAGCGGATTCACCGCCGAGCAGAAAACTTAAATTATCAAATATCGGCTGCATCCAGCTGGCAAGTTTGGACTCTTTACTGCCGGGCAGGAAGCCGATGTCATTTCCCAGCGGGATGATCGGACGGGAAACCAGAATTTTTTCATAGAGATTTTCGTGCAGGGTCAGCTGCAATGCCGCCGCCAGCGCCAGCAGTGTTTTGCCGGTACCGGCGCCGCCGACCAGCGAAACCAGCGGGATCGCCGGATCCAGCAGCAGCTCCAGCGCCATGCGCTGCTCCTTATTGCGCGGTGCGAGGTTCCAGACGTTCTCATGGGCTTCGATCAGAGTGACATCTCCGGTGGCACGGCGGCGGGCAATGGCGCTCTTTTTTTCCTGCGTTTCGGAATACAGAACCAGAAATTCATTGGTCAACGCTTCCGGGGCGGCGCCCGCCGGCAGAAAACGCTGCCGGTAAAGCAGATCGAGCGTGGCATCGCTGACCGCAACTTTGGAAAAACCCCGGTACAATTCCACATCACGGACTTTTTCAGTTTCAAAATCCATGACACACAGCCCCAGCGCATCTGCTTTCAGCCGCAGGTTGATGTCTTTGCTGATAAAGACCACCTGTTTGCCGGAATCCCGCAGCGCACAGGCGACCCGGAGGATCCGGTTGTCGGGACTGCAGAGATCAAGTTCATTCTCAAACACATCGTCCACGGCATCGGCATTGAAATCTGCCACCGCCGAAACGTTGAGAACAAAAAGTCTGCCGCTTGCGCCGGGGAAGATCCGGCTCAATTCCACGCCCTGGGTCAGCGCCCCCGGCGTCGCTTCTGACTCCCGCAACCGGTCGAGGTTGCGGATGACCCGTCTGGCATTTCTGCCCAGCTCGTCAGAATTTTTTTTGAATTTATCCAGCTCCTCGACCACTGCCATCGGGATAACGACGTCGTGTTCTTTGAAACAGCCGATACAACCGGCGCTGTGCAGTAACACATTGGTATCCAGAACGAATGTTTTGATGCCGGGAACTGGTTTCATGGTAAACCTCGCTTTAGCAGTGAATCTCCTCAAACCGTTACGGCTGGGCGTCGTAATCGCTGGCGGCACGTTCCAGTGCGGCGCCTTTGGTACGCACGCCGGTACCGGAGGCCTGAATGGTGCGTTTGGTCAGAAACGGCGGGAAAATCACCGTTTCGGTGGTCATGACATTGACATTGACCACCCGGGCGGCACGGCGGGCTTTGGCTTCTTTGGTCAGCAGATAGACGGCGTTTTCGGTGGTCAGATTGTAGCGGAACATCGTCCATTCGCCGTCACCGGCGGGACTGCCCACCACGATCGGCAGACCGAAAAGGAAATATCCGGGGATCTCCACATGGGTCTGGCAGATCGCTTTTTCATTGGGCGTACCCAACCCCATGCGATTGAATTTCTGGGTGGATTCGACAGTGGTGCAGCCGCTGAAAACCAATGCGGCAACAGCAAAGACGGCGGTGAAAAGAATCGTTTTTTTCATTTTTATTCTCCCGGTTATGGTTGTTTTACTATTATATAATAAATATGACTGCTATGCGGATAATATAACCATGTAACGGCACAATTCAAGCGTTGTAAAAATTTTTTCTTGAAAGAACTGCTTTATCAAGGTATATTATCTGCCATGATGAGATGTGAAAATAAAAATGTACTTGAGATTGCCTCGCTGCTTCGGGCAGCCGGAGGCAGGGCTTTGCTTGCCGGTGGTTGCGTCCGTGACTTCCTGACCGGTACGCAGCCCCATGATTTCGATTTGGAAGTCTACGGTTTGAGTGCCGCGGAGATCATCAGCGCTTTGCAGGGGCATTACGAACTGGATCTGGTGGGCATGAGCTTCGGTGTGATGAAAGTCCACCATTGCAATATCGACATCGCTTTGCCCCGGACGGAGAGCAAAACCGGACGGGGGCACCGGGGATTCATGGTATCCCCGATGCCGGATCTGGATTTCGCTACGGCGGCGGCACGGCGGGATTTTACCGTCAATGCGATGATGATGGATGTGTTGACCGGGGAGATCATCGACCCGCACGGCGGGCAGCAGGATTTGAAAAACGGCATTTTGCGCCATGTTTCCAGCCATTTTACCGAAGACCCGCTGCGGGTACTGCGGGGCATGCAGTTCATCGGGCGGTTCGGTTTTTCTGCCGCACCGGAAACGATCCGGCTCTGTGCGCAGCTGTCGCAGGAGGAGCTTGCTCCGGAAAGAATTGCCGGCGAATGGGACAAATTATTGCTGCAGGGGTGTTTCATCTCTGCCGGATTGCGATTTTTGCAAGCGGTCAACTGGGTGCGCTTTTATCCGGAACTGGCAGCGTTGATCTCCTGTCCGCAGGATCCCCGCTGGCATCCGGAGGGCAGTGTTTGGAACCACACTCTGGCGGCGCTGGATGCCGCCGCACGATTGCGCAGTGACAACGATTTCGATGCGCTGGTATTGATGCTGGCGGTGCTTTGCCATGATTTCGGCAAAGCTGCCTGTACCGTCTGCCATCCTGACGGCAGGATCACCAGTGCCGGGCATGATACATTTACTGCTCCGGCAGAAAATTTCATTTCCGGAATCTGGCTCCGGCGGGATCTGACGGACAAAGTCATTCCGCTGATAAAAGCCCACATGCAGCCGTGGCAGCTCATCCGGGACGGCAGCAGTGACCGGGCGTTCCGCCGGCTGGCGCTTCATGCCAAACGGCTGGATCTGCTGGCTGATCTGGTGGAGTGTGACGTGCGGGGCATCGCCGCCGGCAGAGAGGCTCTGCATGAAAAACTGCTGCTGTTGGATAAATTCCGGAAACGTGCCGGTGAACTGGCGCTGGCGCAGCATCCGCCGGTGCCGCTGGTGCTGGGGCGGCATCTGCTGGCGCGCGGGATCAAACCCGGCCCGCAGATGAAACCATTGCTTGACCGCTGTTTCGATGCCCAGATCGAGGGGGAATTCCACGACCTTGACGGGGCAATGAAATTTCTGGATACTTTGTTGTGAGAAAGTAAAAGGAGATGTCCCAAATTTTGTGAAACATACATACAAGGGTCAAAAACATAAAACGGTTTGATTGCACCCGGTGGATGCAGCGTGCGGCAATGTCGTGTTTTGCGCCGAGTACGGTGCGGGAGTGTACTACCGTACTCGACCGTACCGGCACAGAAGCAAGGCGC
>SUVU01000034.1 GCA_015061865.1 Lentisphaerota bacterium | reverse complement strand
GCGCATCGCGGGCACTTTCGCGCCTTGCTTCTGTGCCGGTACGGTCGAGTACGGTAGTACACTCCCGCACCGTACTCGGCGCAAAACACGACATTGCCGCACGCTGCATCCACCGGGTGCAATCAAACCGTTTTATGTTTTTGACCAATCATAATGTAAGTGATATATTCTATGTGTCGCCATAAAATGTGTTCATCCGGTCTTGTATGTATGTTTCACAAAATTTGGGACATTACCTTATAATTATTTATTTGCGCCAAAGGCGAAAAGCATAATTTTCCAATGCTTTTCGCCCTGCAACCCGGCTTATCTGCCGCCGTTCCGCTGTATTCCGGAGTCATGCCCCGTTTCCGCTGTATTTATTTGCTCAGCGGAATGTCTGCGGACCCGACGGTTCGACCCACAGATGGAAGTCGGTCTTTCTGCCGCCGGCATCCAGTGTGATCAAAGTATTCAACCGGGTCAATAACAGTGCATAAGGTATTTTCACCTCACCGCCGGCGACACTGACCGCCACCACGCTGTCACCGAGGATATCCTCGCAATCGCGGATGGCACTGATCAGATTCATCATCCGGGTCAATTTACCGCGCAGCACCTCATCAAAGGCGTAGGCATGGTGACAATGCGGACAAACCACCTGAAAATCCGGATCTGCGACCTGCCCGACATCAAATTTCACCACGCCGTCGCAATTATCGGAAAAGCAGTGAAAATCCAACTGCGCCCGCGGTTTTACCACTGCATCACTCATTGGGGATCGGCTTCCTGCTGGATCACTTTGAGCAATTCGACGGTATTGCCGACCGTACCGATGAGCTGTTCGATCAATTTGGGGTTGCGCAACCGGCGGGAAATGCTGGAGAGCAACTGCAGATATGCTTCCTGATTTTCGTCCGGAGCGATGGTAAAGACGATCACACGCACCGGCTGATCATCCAGTCCCTGATAATCCGTGATGGGATTTTCGCACACGCCGACGATGACGTAGGGGTGCAGGATATCGTTGACACGGATATGCGGCAGAGCGAGCATACCGCCGACGCCGGTGGTCATCATCTGTTCACGTTTCCATGCCAGACGGAAAATGACATCACGGCTGAGTTTGGTCAGATCAGCAGCACGGGAAATAAGCTGATCCATTACTTCAAGTTTAGTTTTTCCCACAAGGGTCATCACCGAATCCTTGTCTACATACTGGGAAAAGTCGTTTTTCATAATCGTTCTCCGTAAACAATTCTACATGTTAAGGTCATACGTACTACCGATAAAATACCTCAACAATCAGCGTCTGTCAAGTACATAAAAACATATTTTTATCAAAAATCAACAGAAATTTCCCGGATTTGGTGCAGAAAACGTAAAGTTTTCAATCCGTCAAACCATTCGTGAAACGCTCTGACCGCCGCCCCCTGCCGGTGCGGCAGGTTCTGCAGCACCTTTTTCCAGACGGTTTCAAAGTGTTCCTGCCGGAAAAATTCAGCCGCCATTTCCGGTACTCTGCCGAGAAATTCTGCCGGATCGGCAAGTTTATCGTCCCCGTCCGCCTGTGCCAACACCTGTTTGAGCATTTCAAACGCCCGGTCGGGGATCTCATCCAGCGGTTTTCCGGCGAGCAGAGCCGCCACCGCCGGACCGGTTCCGAAAGGCACCCGGTGCGACGTCCGGGGCGAGGGAAAGACCACTGCACCATCCAGACTGCGGACACCGGAAGTTTTGGCAACTGCCTGCAAAAAGTAGAAATCCTCCCCGGCTTCCCGGACTTTCATCCCCCCGGCACGGATATAAGCATCCCCCCGCACGGCAAATGCCGAGCCGATGGTAAAAAACGCATACGGCGACCCGGCATCACGCAATTTGTCCCGGTAACGCCGCAAATACGCTTCATAGCGGTCGATCGCCTGCTGCCGGGCGGCATTATCCGCCGGACGGTGGGCAAAATCCAGTGCCACTCCGCCGCCGCGCAATACTTCCGGCAGGACATGGAGAAAATATTCCGGGGCGACCAAAGTATCGGCATCCAGCGAAAATATCGCCGTCTGCTCCAGTTTTTCCGGCGGTACTGCGGCGCAAAAGGCATCCATCCCGGCTTTGCGGGCAGCCCCGACACCTCCTGTAAGTTCCGGCAGATAGATGGTAAACACCCGGCGGTCAGCCAGCAGTTTCAACAATTCCAGTGAAGTCGTATCTGCCACTCCCGGCGGATGGTTGACCACCACGATCACCGCCGGAGCGATCCGGGCAGCTGCCGCCGCCTGCTCCAGCGAATCCAACGCCGCCGGCAGATTTGCCGCCTCGTCGTATGCCGGGATGACCACCGCACAGGAGAATGTCCCGGCATCCAGCGGCAGCGGCGGATTTTTCCGGAAATATTTGGCAACTGCCGCCTGATTCATCGCTGTTTCATCCGGGTGAAGAAGTGTTCCGGGTCGCCGTGGGCGTTGAAACGGGGTCTTTCGCCGATCCGGGCGAGAGAATCCAGCAGTTTCTGCCGGACTTGAGCAGAATTCTCATCCAGATCCGGCTTGCCGTTGTAAAGCTGATAATCCCGGCGGTGCGCCACGTCACCGACATTGGGCATAATGACATTCGCCCCCGCCAGAATACCACGCTCCCGGCCCGACTCCGGGTCGATCGCCTGCAATGCCGTCGTGGCGGCGATATTGACGTCCCGCAGTACCAGTCTGGTCACGGCGATCATCCGCAGTGCCATCTGCAAACGCTGTTCCGCCATTCCGGGCAAATCGGGATGCTGCACCCCCAGCGGCGTATCATCCTGCGGCAGATACGGTCCCATACCGATCATATCCGCATCCATCCGGCGGAAAAAATCAATATCCGCCGCCAGATGTTCCCACGTCTGTTCCGGCAGTCCGATCATCACGCCGGTACCGACCTGATATCCGGCGGTTTTCAATCTTTCCAATGCCGCTACCCGGTCACGGTAATGACACTCCGGCGGGTGGATGCGGGCAAAAATTTCCGGATCGGAACTCTCGATCCGCAGTAAATATCTTTTCGCACCGGCTTCGCGCCACTGACGGTACGTTTCCGGACTTTGCTCCCCGCAGGAGAGCGTCACCCCCAAATCCCAGGGCAGTGCGGCGATCTGCCGCAGAATTTCCGTCACCTGCTCCACAAATTCCGGGTCACTGCGTTCGCCGCTTTGCAACACCACCGAGCCATAGCCGAACTCCCCGGCACAGCGTGCCGCCGCCACGATTTCGTCGATACTCATCTGATAGCGGGAAACTTTGCGGTTGCTTTTGCGGATGCCGCAATAAAGACAATCCCGGGTGCAGATATTGGAAAATTCGATCAGGCCGCGCAAATTCACCAGATTGGAGCAATACTCCTTTTTCACCTCATACGCCGCCGCAAACAATGCCTGTTCCGCCGCCTCGTCCGGAGCTTGCAGCAGCCGGGCGATCTCCGCCGTATCCGGAGCCGCCCCCGCCGCCGTCCGGCGCAGTAATTCCTCATAATTCATCGTGTCCCTCCGGAATCAAACGCCCGGCGCAAACCTTCACCGGTGAAGTTGAATGACAACACCGCAATAAATAATGCCAGACCGGGAAATAAAGTCAAATGCCAGTAAAAAAGCGAATTATTGAACGACTGCCGCAGTAAATTCCCCCAGCTTGCCGTCGGCGGCTGGACGCCGAAGCCCAGAAAACTCAAACCGCTTTCGCCCAATATCGCTCCGGAAATGGCAAAGGTGAAACTTATCAGCACCGGCGGGATGATATTCGGCAGCAGATGGCGGAACATGATATGCCGGTCTGCCACTCCCGAAACCACACAGCTCTGGATATACGGCAGCGCACTTTGTTTCAACACTTCGCCCCGCACCAGAAATGCCAGCTGCAGCCAACCGGTCAGCCCCAGCACGGCGATCACCAGCGGAATGGATTGACTGATTTTATGGTCGCCCAGCATGGTCATCAATATCAACAACAGCAAAAATGTCGGAAAACAGAGCATCACCTCCACCAGCCGCATCACCGTCAAGTCAAACCAGCCCCGGTAATAACCGGCGGTCATGCCCACGGCGATCCCGATCAGCATGGCGATCACAGTGGAGAGCAAACCCACTGCCAGCGACACTCTGCCGCCGTAGATCAAACGGGATGCCAGATCTCTGCCGATGTCATCACAGCCGAGCAGGTGTCCGGCGCCCGGAGCTTCGCACGGCGCTCCGGCAAATTCATCCGGGCTGTACGGCACCGGCGCAAACAGCACCCAATCAGCATTTGCCGCCAGCGCACGGAAATCGGTTTTATCCATTTTGCTTTTGGTCAACCCGAACGGCAGCACCAATGCCGCCGCCACTGCCAGCGCTGCGATTTTGCGCCACCGGTGCGGCAGCAGCAGTACCACCGGCAGCAGCAGGATCAGCAGCATGGCGTAATTGAATATTTTTTCGACCATTACTTCAGTGCTGTCCGGGGCAAAAAATGTCCGCAGAAACGGAAAACTCACCTCGTTATCCATGACCATTATCAACGGTCTGCCATTGGCGATCAGCGGGGCGAACAGGGCAAAAAAGAGCAGAAACGCCACGCCTGCCAGCCCGATCAGTGCCGTTTTATCCCGGAAAAATACTCCGCATGCCGCCGCAAACGGGGATTGGAACTGCTCTTTCATCTCTGCCTCCCTGCCGGACGGATCTCCCGGTAACTCAGCGGCGCAGATACGCCCTGCCGTCTGGAACGCCGTGATTCATTGATGGACAAATACTTCCAGCGCACAAAACTGAAGTCATGCGGCACACTGTTTTCGACATGATCATAACGCAGCATGAATGAGATCGGGAATCCCTCCCAGATCCAGACACATTTTTCATCCAGATATCTGACCATTTGCAGATAAAGTTCCGTACGCTCCGGACCATCCGGCATGGTCAGGGATTTTTCGTACATCGCATCGTAGGTCTTATCGGCGAAACCGCAGTAATTGCAGCTGCCGATATTGCCGGAGTAAAACAATTGCAGAAAATTTCCGCCGTCCGGGTAATCCCCGATCCAGGAATAGCGGAAAAGCTGAAATCTGCCCCGCCGCAATTTGTCAGCGAACCGGGGACGGGAGTTGAGCATCGGACGGATCTCCACCCCGATTTTGCGCCAGTCATCTGCCGCCAGTTCCCCCATCTGCCGGTGTCCGGCTGAACTGCCCGCCTGATCGAAGTCCAATTGCAGCGCCCTCCCGGTCGCCGGATCGATGCCGTCCGGATAACCTGCATCTGCAAGCAGACGTTTCACCTGTGCCGTATCCGGGTGTTCCGGCTTGCCTGCCGGGATATACCCTCCCACTCCGGCAGGGATCGGCCCGGCGGCGGGGATCAGCAAATGCGAAGCATGATCGACCCGGCGGCGGATATCGTATGCCGCCCGCAACGCCTGCCGCAATTTGAGATTGCCGCCCAATTTTTCATCCCGGAAATTGAATCCGACGTAACGGATCTCAAATTCCGGGATCTTATCCAGCACGATCCCGCGCGCCGCCAAGGCCGGCAACAATTCGCCGCCCCCGGCGAGGGTTTCGCAATTATCTTTGTCCAGAGCATTGCAATCCAGCCCGCCCTGCAAAAACATCATCCACGCCGTCATCGGCTGGCGGATCTGAAAAATATCCACCCCGTCCAGCAGCGGCAGTGGCCGCCGCCGTTCCGCCGCAGTGGCGGCACGCTCAAAATATTCGCGCCGGAAATCCGGGTTGCGCCGGAACCGCAGCCGCAGATTGGGGATCCACTCTTTCAACACAAACGGCCCCGAACCGGCAGGGCGGCGCAGCAGCGACCGCTGACCCCGGATGGCGGCGATACGGCGGGAAACGATCCCGGCATTGGGCATTGCCAGCAAATAGAGGAATCCGGCATCCGGACTATTCAATTTCAGGGTGAATTTCAGCGGCGAATGGATCACGATCCCGGGAATATCCATATCGTATACCGAAAAATCCCCGGCGGCGGCAGTTTCAGTCGCCTCCCGGAATTTCCCGATCCCGGCGATCCGGTCACGGCAGAGCCAGTACATCGGGCTGTGCAGACGGGCATCAGCGAGGCGGAGAATGGAGAATTTCACATCTTCAGCCGTGACCTGACGTTCACTTTTATTGCCGAAGCCCGCCTCGTCAGCAAAATACAGGTCGTCACGGAGCGTAAAGGTATAACTTTTGCGGTCAGCAGAAATTTCCGGCATCGCCGTCAGCATCGACGGCACCAGTTTATAGGGGCGGTGCAGGTAATCGTACTGCACCAGTGTATCGTAGCACAATGCGGTCAGATCCCGTCCTGCCAGATCATCCGCCAGCGCCGGGTCAAGCCCTTTCACCGCCCCGCCGGCACAGGTGCGCAAAACGCCGCCGGCATGCAGTACGCACCCGGCGGCAAGCAGCAGCAATACCGGCAGAAGTTTTCTCATTTGCCGGCGATTTCCCGGAATTTATCCATGACTCCGGCGTAGAGTGATGCCATCGCCGTTTCGGGGGCAAATTCCTGCAATTCAAACGAATCGCGCACCACCCGGCGCACTCCGGCAAGATCACGGATCTCCCCTGCCGCCATCGCCTGCACCAGAATATTTCCGGTCGCCGTCGCTTCCACCGGCCCGGCAATCACCGGACGGTTCAAAGCGCAGGAGGTCAATTCCATCAAAAATCCGTCTTTCGTACCGCCGCCGACGATATTCAGACAGCCGTAACGGACGTGGAAAATTTCCTCCAGATCCGCCAGTTTGGTGCAGAAATACAGTGCCAGACTGTCGTAAACCGTCCGGATGACTTCAGCATCACTGAACTCCTCACCCTGACCGGTGCGCCGCAAAAACGCCCGGATATTCCCCGGCATATCGCCCGGTGCGGCGAATTCCGCACTGTTGGGGTTGATGAAATAACGGCACGGCGCCGTGCTGCGCGCCATTTGTTCCATATCGTTGAAGGACAAATTTTTGCCCTCACTGTTCCACACCCGGCGCAGCTCCTGAAAGAGCCATGAACCCATGATATTGGTCAAATAGCGGATCGTATTGCCGACGCCGCCCTCATTGGTGATATACTCTCTGCCCGGAGCAAACATCGGACGGTCGATCTCCACGCCGAGCAGCGCCCACGTCCCGGCACTGAGATACGCCCAGCTGCCCTGTTCCGGTGCCGGCACTGCCGCCACGGCACTGGCGGTATCATGGGAACCGCATTTGAAAATCGGGATTGGCTCACACCCCAGTTCTGCACACAATTCTGCGCTCAACTGACCGTTGACACTGCCCGGAGCGACGATTTCCGGAAAAATTTCCCGGGGCAGATTCAGTCTGTCGATCAACTCCCAGTGCCACTGGCGCGTGACCGGATCCAGCAGATTGGTCGTGGAGCAGAAAGTGTATTCCGCCGTAAAATCCCCGCCCAGCGCCAATGCCAGCGCATCAGGGATCGGCAGAAAACAGGAATTATTCAAATCCTCCGGATGAGCCTGCTGATGGGCAAGCAGCTGATAAATGGTATTCAGCGTCATGCACTGGATGCCGGTCAGGGCATAGAGTTCACTTGCGGGGATCTGCTGCCACAATTTTTCTGCGGCTTTCAAAGTGCGCTCATCCCGGTAATTATAGGGCAGACGCAGCTCTTTTTTGCTGTCACGGTCAAAAAACAGATAATCCACTCCCCAGGTGTCAATGGATATACCATCAAGTTTCACGCCGGTGGCAAGGGCGTTTTTCAAACCGGTTTTCAGCTCATTGCAGAGCCGGGGATAATCCCAGTAAAGCGAACCGTCTTTTTCCACCGGGCCATTGTGAAAACGGTGGACTTCACGCAGGGAAACTCTGCCGTTATCCAAAGTACCGATGATCGCTCTGCCGCTGGATGCGCCCAAATCAAATGCCAGAAAATTTTTCATCTTAAATTCATGCCTTTTGTTGCAATGCTTTATGTCTTGAAACGACGGCGTCGTAACTCATTTCGCCACCGAAAATATCCAGTGCCGAACCGATCGTATATGACAACCCCGCCGCTTCGATCGCCTCCACATCAGCGAAACTTGCCACGCCGCCGGCATACACACAGTCGATCGGGGAATTTTTGCCGAGAATATCCAGCAGTTCCAGATCGATCCCGGCACGCAGTCCTTCCACATCCACGGCGTGGATCAGGAATTCCGAACAGCTCGCACCGAGCATTTCCAAAGTGGCGCCGTTGACCTCCAGCGTGGTAAAATTTTTCCACCGGTCAGTAACCACCCGGTATTTGCCGTCCGGACATCTGCGGCAGGAAAGATCCAGTACCAGATGCTGTTTACCGACACTGCGCAGCAGTGAATCCAGATTGGCACGCAGAAATTCACCGCCGGAAAAAACGAAACTGGTCACGATCACTTTATCCGCCCCGGCGTTGAGCCATGCTCCGGCGTTGTCGGCAGTGATACCGCCGCCGATGTGCAGACCGCCGGGCCACGCCGCCAGTGCCGCTTTGGCGGCTTCATCGTTGCCGCCGCCGAGTTTGATGATATGACCGCCGGTCAATTCATCTTTGCGATAGAGTTCCGCATAATATTCCGGAGTCCGGTCGGAAACGAAATTGGTGGTCAAATCCGCCGCCCCGGAGGCGGTATTGAGCGTGCCGCCCACGATTTGTTTGACTTTGCCGTCATGCAGGTCGATGCAGGGGCGGAATTGCGGAACCGATCGGGAAATCATGCCTCACCTCCAAATGTTGTCTGCGGCAGTGCCGCCGCCAGATTTTTCAGGATCACGGAACCGGCAAAAAGTTCATTGCCGCTGTGCATCACGCAGGCGCCGCCGCGTTTCGCCAATACCCCGGATGCCCAGACCCATTCTTTGAAAATTTCTGCCAGATCGCCGTGGGCGACCTCTCTGCCGGGACGGGAGTGATGGCTGCCGTCAGTGCAGATGACCGGGAAGTCTCCCTGCACTCCGGCGATGATATTTTCCGGCATCCGGCGGATGAAACTGCGGAATTCCCGGTGCGCCGCCCCGGAAGCAAAACAGCCTTTCAACTGCAGCACCTCTGCCGGTTCGACTGCCGTTTGCGGCGCCGATAATGCGATCAGCGAACGGAAACGCCACGGCCGTTTTTCCGGAATGAATTCCTCCGGCAGCGCCATCACCTGCCGGGTGTAGCGCACGGACTCCGGCGTGACCGTCAATTCAAATTTTGCCGTTGCCCCGGCGATCGCCGCTGCCGCCCGGTGCCGCCAGAAATCATCCCCGGCGTAATACTCCGCTTTGCTCCCGTCAGGCGCAGTGACCCGGAGCATGAGCAGCATCTCACTGCCGGAGTAAGAGTCGTTTTTGCGGAAACTTGTTTCTCCGTAGACCAGATATTCGACCCGGCCGTTTTTGACCGGAAACACGAGATCCTCCAACGTCAGATCCCGGATCCTGCCGCCGTTATCGGCATTGACGTCACAAGTCACTTCACAAATATTTCCGGCGATCGCCCAATGGCGTTTGATGTGATATTCACAGCCGAAAGGGATCACGTTGCAGCTGTCCGCTTCCACACTCAAACCGTCGTTGGCAGCGTGGCGGCGCAATTTTTCCGGCAACCCCTGCGCTTCGCTGAAGCCGTCGATTTTCATTCTGCCGAAATCCAGCATCGCCGTCTCACCGCACCGGAAAACTGCGCTGCTGCTGCCGCCGGAGGTCACACTTATTTCATTACCGGCACAACGAGTCCGGATCAGTTCTTCAATTTTCATAATTTTTTTGCTCCACCGTAAAAAATCTGTTTACGATCACCGCCCAGCGCGGTGAATCCTGCGCCGCCAACAGCATCCACTGCCGTGCTTCGCTGCCACTCATTCTGCCCAACTGCTGCAATTCCCGGAACGTACAGCGGAACAGCACCGCTTCACCATTCACGGCACCAGCGGCCTGCACCGTCCGCCGCGCCCGGTTCACCACCCGTCGCGACCAGAAATTGCGGCTGAAAAGAAACGCCGGATACACCGCCGCCAACAGCCAGAATATCCAAACCGGGAAATCCGGCAGCCACAGCGCTTTGACCATTTCCACCACCGGCAGCAGCAGCACCGGCAGTACGAAACCCAGCGCATCCCAATCGGTGATAAAACAATTTCCCAGATACCGCTGCAGTACCGAACTTGACATCTGGTAAGCGAAATACTCCTCCAGCACCGTATCATTCAAACTCTGCCGTGCCGAGTGACACAACTCGTGCGCCAGCAGCTCCTCCCGGCGGTAATTCAGAAACTTCCGCTGGCTGCGGAACACATTCCGCAGCAGAAACACCGAAAATCCACTCTCCGGATCCCCCAGCATACAGCCGCCCCAGAGCAATCCCACCGCCCGGCTCAAATAAAATCCGGGGACATGGCGCACCGCAAAACCGTAACGGCTCAACGTTTTCTGCGCCGCTTCATCCACCAGTTCCGGGGCGATCCGGTCGCCGCTGTTTACGGTAAATGCGTCAAAAACATCCAGCGATCCGCTTGCTTCCAGCCGGCGGTCAAATTCCTCATGCGCCTCTTTGCTGCGCTTTACCCGTTCCAGAAAAGCAGCACCGCTTTCCCGGCTGCCGGGCAGAAATCCGGCGGCATCAAGTTCTGAAAATTGTACGATCTCGCCGGGAGTCACTTTTCGCCGCCGTTTTTCCGTTTTTTGCCGTTGCCGCCGTTATTGCGCTGACCGTCACCGGGACGGTTTTTGCGTTCGCCGTCGTTATTCTGACCGTTGCCGTTATTGTCCCGCCGTTTTTCATGCGGTACGACTTTTACCTCCTCCACGGGGAATGCGGTGATATTGCCGCTTTCAAACATCACATAAACTTTGCGGGTCAGCAGATTCCGGTCGGTGATCCTGCCGCGCCCGGCGGGAGTTTCGCAGAATTCGCCTTTGCGGGGCATATCTTTTTCCAGTTCCAGATACCCCTCATGCTCATATTTCAAACAGCATTTCAATCTGCCGCACACCCCGGAAATCGTCGCCGGAGTGAGCATCAAATCCTGCTCTTTGGCCATTTTGACGTTGATAGAGCTGAATTCTTTCAAAAACCGGCTGCAGCACAATACCTGCCCGCACACGGCGATCCCGCCGAAAATCCCGGTTTCGTCCCGCACCCCGATCTGCCGCAGTTCGATCCTGACCGCCAGCGCCCGTGCCAACTCTTTGACCAGCTCCCGGAAATCCACCCTGCCGTCGGCACAAAACTGCACCGTCAGCAATTTGCGGTCAAGCGAATAATGACCGTTGACCGTACTCATTTCCAGATGCAGTTTGTCGATCCACTCATTGACCGTGACCATGGCGTTGCGGGCTTTGACCGCATTTTCGGCGGCTTCGGCGAGTTCCGGCTCTCCGGCGGTGCGGAGGACCTGCGGCAAATCCCCGGCGGTATTTTCCGGAGTTTCGATCTGGCGGCAGACGGTACCGATGTCTTCAAAAAAATCCCGTCTGAACACGCATTTATCGCCACGTTTCAGCCCCAGATCGGCGGCACCGCGGACTTCCAGTTCCGCGCCGTTTTCAAGTTTCAATATCCAGTAATTTTCCATATTTTCTTTCGTCCGTTATCTCATCCGGTATCCGTTGGTCAATATAACGCCTGTCCCGGATTTTACAAGAACTTATTTTTCCTTTTTGCCCAACATAAACAAATCTGCGGCGATATTGACCGTTTCTGTCAACAGAATATCGCTGTCCTGCTTTTTGCCTTTATCTTTTTCAGCGGATTCGCTCTCCAATGCCTCGACCTCATCGGAAACTTTTTTCTCCCGGATGTACTCCTCCCAGCGTTTCTGCTCGTGCAAAGTTATATACTTCCGGTTGCGGATCTCCCGGAACTGCCCGATGCGTTTCTGCAATGCTTTGAAATTGGCATCGGCGCTGATGCGTCCGGCGGACATCATTTTCAAAATCCCGATTTTCTGCTCCAGTTCGGGGTCGAAACTGCCGCATTTGACTGCGTCGATCGCATCCCACGGCAGGTGGTTGTCCATAAACATTTCCCCGGCTTTCATCTCCTCGGTCAGTGAGGGCAGTTTGATATCCGGAGCGATCCCCATCTGCTGCACCGAACTGCCGCTGGGACGGTAAAACATCGCCATTTCAAAGGTCAGGGAACCTGCCGGCTGACTTCTGCCGAACCACTGGTTGAATCTGTCCAGTGACTCCACCCGCAAAATCGTGCCTTTGCCGAAAGTCCGGCTGTCACCGACGACCACCGCCCGGCGGTTGTCCCGCAGCGCTCCGGTGAAAATTTCCGCCGCCGAAGCCGAAAATTTGCTGGTCAAAACCACCAGCGGCCCGGAATAAGCCATCGCCGCATCGGGATCGCGCTCCAATTCGACCGTGCGCTGACTGCGCGTCTGCACCACCGGATCACCGGCAAGGAACAGCCCGCTCAACACGATCGCATCCGGCAGACTGCCGCCGCCGTTGCGCCGCAAATCGATCACCACTGAATCGACCTGTTTTCTTTCAAAATCTTTCAATATCGCCGCCACATCGCTGCTGGCCCGGCGGGCATTCTGATCCCCCCGCATCGCCGCATCGAAATCCATGTAAAACCCGGGCAGATTGATGACTCCGACTTTGACCTCCCGGCTGCCCCGGCGGATGCTGCGCACCTCACCTTTGGCGGCACCGTCGCTCAATTTGATCTTGTCCCGCACGATCTCGACCCGGCGCACTGCACTGCCCGAACCGGAAAGCACGCCGAGGACGGCGACCGTCCCTTTTTCGCCCCGGATGTACTGCACGGCTTTGCTGACCGGCATATCGATCAGGTCAATATTTTCGCCCTCCGGTGAAACCACACTCACGATGCGGTCATCGACTTTCAACTTCCCGGATTTGGCGGCGGGGCCGCCGGGAACCAGCTCGACGACTTTGATATAACCGTTTTCGCTGGTAAGAGTCGCTCCGATGCCCGACAGCGACAGTGACATGTTGATATTGAAATCCTCACTGAGTTTCGGCGGCTGATAGTCCGAATGAGCGCCGAATGAACGTGCCATACTGTCCAGCAGGATGCCCAGAATATCAATGCGGTCACGTTTCTCAATATCATTGCCGATGTCACGCTGCCGCTGCAAAATACGCTGTTCCGGAGTTTTTTTCGCCACGGCGGCAACGGGTTTGGCGGCACTTTTGGGGTCAGATTTTTTACCGGCGTTTTTTGCCTCATCCTCTTGGGCGGCACGATCCATCATCCGGAACAGCAGCAGATCATTTTTGATCCGTTTGCGCCACATATCCCGCATGGCGATCTCATCTGACGGACGCGGTTTTTTATCCAATTCCGTGGGCATAGTTTCATCGACGGTGAAATCGACTTTGTCTTTCAACATCTGCTGCGTATACGCCCGGAACTCCCGGTAGCGCTGCCGGTAAAGCTCGTAAACTTCAAAAGCGAACTGATACTCCCCGCGCTCGATCCGGGAACCGATGTCCTGCCGGTAAGCGGCAAATTTCTGCAGATCCGCCTGCGAAAAAAGCATTCTTGCCGGATCCAGCGAGTCAAAAAAGCGCAGAAATATCCGTTCCGAGAGCTTCCCGTCGATCTGCACTCCGGAATAATGGTTGCGCTCCAGGATTTTTGCCGTCATGGCACTTATCCGGCGGAAATCACCGTCGGTATAGGCGGCATCTTTGACCTGACCGCCGCACACCGGCAGCATTGCCGCCGTGCTGATGACCACACCCAGAGTCAAGCGGGTGAATAAATTCATAAACTTCTCCTATTCCTGGGGATAAATATTGACATTCTGCCGGAAACGGTACCGCGCCCGGATCGGGGCTTCCAGCACCAGAGGTTTGCCCTCTTTGCCGAACGACTCCACGGGAAACACTTCGTAGCGGTAATTGGTTCCCGGCACCAGCACTTCACCGGGCAGCCGGAAAAACATCCGGTCGGCACGATTGCGCTCCAAACGGTAGAAATCACCGAGATATTTTTCGTTGAACACCACCACGTTTTTGTCCAGATCGGTGATCTGCAAGCGGTAATGGTGGACAAAATCATCATGTTTCGCCGCCTCAAAAATGATATACATAAAACCGTAATCATAGCGGAGCAGCACTTTGGCATCCGCCGGAAATTCCGGTGCAGTACGCTGTTTGCTTCTGGCATCGGTGTACGGAGCTGTCGCCGGATCAAACGGCAGCGGCACCACCCACGGCGAATCCGGTTTGATCTCCCGTTTGTCAGTGACATTATAACGGCGGATCACCAATTTATCGGCAAAAACTTCCATATAAAGCATCTGGGTGACTTCACGGGCGAACGGCACAATGCCGTTGCAACTGTTATACATCCCGCCGATACAGCCGTAAGCCAGCGTACTGAGCGACAAGGCACTGTATTCCCCCTGCCAGATGGAGCGCTCATCCTCCAGCGGATAATGGGTGTGACCGGAGAGCGAAAAGACCTGCGGATATTTTTTCATCATTTCGTGCATGGCACGCTGACCGCTTTTGCCGCTGCTGCCGGCGATGGTATTTACCGGCGGATAATGGGTCATCACAAACACCGGTTTTGCCGGATCGGCCGCCACGGCTTTTTGGATTTCGGCTTCCAGTTTCGCCAGTGCTTCTGCGGAATACTCGGTACGCTGCAGAAACTCCACATCCTCGGAGAGCGAAATAAAGTGGTAGCCTTTGATCACGATATGGCTCGGATTATCCGGCGGCAGTCCCAACGATTCGGCAAATCCGGCAAACGTCTTTTCCGGCGTGCGGCTTTCGATCGGCCCGGTGATCCAGTAATCGTGATTTCCGGCACAGCCGGCGAGCTGCGGCATCACCGGGAAATGTTTTTTCATCAGCTCCGCCGTGCGCACCAGGGTTTCAGCGGTGGAATCATCGGCTATATCCCCGGCAGTCAGGATCACTTCCGGCTTTTTCGCCGCAAGCATCGCCAAAGCCTTGTCCATATTATCCATACCCCAGTCATAATCAAACGGATAAGCCTGATTATCACTGACGATTCCCACCCGCAATACCGGTTCGACAGGGTTCACACATCCAGATATCATCATCACTCCCGCAGCGAATAACGGCGCTGCAAATTTTTTGATTTTCATTTTAACGTACAAACTACTTTCACCGGATCGGCATTTTTGAACACCACATTTTCCACAGTCAAAAGACCGTTTTTGTCAATGGATGTTTCCCGTTTTTCACCGTTGACAGTAACATAAATCCTGGTTCCCGGAGCGAAACGGAACTGCTGGCGGCGGCGCAGAGTCACGTCGCATTTCACCGGATAAAGCATATCCTCATGCTCCGCAAACAATTCGATCTCCAGCCGTTCAGGAGTATCTGTTACGTTTTTCCACTGCATTCCGCGGTTGATCCAGCCGGTCAGGTCGCCGTCCGCCGGGTCGCCGTTACCGTAATTTTTGTTGTCACTGCAATTGCTGAATGCGGGGAAACATTGATCCAGCCGGTACATCAGCATCCGTTTCAGCGGCAGAACTTTGGGAATATCTCTGCCCTCACGCAGTGAGTGCGGCCCGTTGCACCAGTTGACGGCGAAAGCCTGTTTTGCCTCGTTGGCGGCACGGTAAAACGGCGGGTTGTTCACCCACGGGATCGACATATCTTTTCTGCCGTTGGAGGCAAAAATCGGCGGCATATCCACTGCCGGACGGTTGATATTTTTCGCTCCGTTGCCGTATTCCAGCAGATCTTTGCCGTCGGGCGAAAGCACTTTATCGGTCGGTTTGAAAAGCCCGACACTGCACTGGATCCTGCCGATCGAGGGCTGCAATTTCGGATAACCGGCAGTCTTTTCCCAGGTGTAGGAGTAGACCGGCACATAAGCCAGCACTGCGGCAAACATTTCCGGATAGTGCAGTGCGATATGCACCGAACCGGAACCACCCATGGAACCGCCGCGCAGATAGGTGCGGTTTTTGTCAACTTTATAATTTTCCTGCACCCAGCGCACGATGTGGATGACCAGCCGTTCGGTGTAGTTGTCCCACTTGAATTCCGGTCCGAAATTGCCCACGCCGATATTGGGATTGTACCCCAGCCAGAATGTGGCAATGGCGTGGACGTGGTCACGGCGGTCACTGGACTCTTTTGCGGTCAGTTTGCGCCCTGCCCAGATGCGGTCATTGAGAACGAGTTCCACAGTACCGTTTTTGGCGGCACGCACGGTGAATTTGACCGGGATGCCCTCGCGCCATGCGATATCGGAGTCCGTGAAAAGCAAATGCGTGCCGACGGCGTTGCCTTTGCTGTCCACGCCGCTGCCGCCGCCTCTGCCGTGCAGATAAACGACCAGCGGTTTACCGGCAGTGGCGGCACTGGTGACGGCACCTTTGAGCGCAATGGCGTTGGCTTTGCCTTTGCCGACAGAGACTGGTGACGTGGTGGCGGTAATGCCGAGAACTTCACTGCCGGTGCCTTTATGGAGCGTAACGGCGAAGTAACGGCTGCCGGTCTGACCGGATTTCGGGGTATGGACATGCAGACCGCCGTCCGGGGCAAGCGGTTCGCCGCGATCGGTGATGACAAAACCCTGTTCTTTAAGTTTCGCGGTATCGGTATCGGCGACTTTGCCGGCGAAAATTTCTTCACTGCGGGCTTTTTTACTGCGTTTGGTATGAAACATCTGCGGATTGAGCCACCAGTCGTTGGCACTGCGGGTGTTGAGCATGGCGGCGACTTTTTCGGCTTTGCCCAGCGTGGCAACAGAGATCGGTTCGCTGCTGCTCCAGACACTCAAACGGGCATCGGCAGGCAGATCTTTTTCCTGCCACTGCAAAAATACCTGACCGTTGCGGTACTCGCCACGCAGCCCGGAAATTCCCGCCCAGCACTGCAGCATCATGCCGCATAACGCAAGAAAAACTGTTTTTTTCATCATCTTTGCTCCATATATTATTGTAAAAAATACGCACTTATGAATAAAATACCACCGCAAAATGAAAAATTCAATCCGCACAACCCGGAATTTCATTCCGAACCGCCGGATTTCTATTTGCCCAGATACCCGGACGGGGTAACGCCGAAGTGCCGTTTGCAGACTTTGCTGAAGTGACTGCTGTCGCAAAATCCCCATTCGGCGGCGATCTGTTTGATGCCCACCCCCGGGCGGCTGTGCAGTTCCGCCACAGCGCCATTCAACCGGAACGTCAACTCATAACATGAAAAACTCATCCCCGTAAATTCCCGGAACAAATGGGAGAAATAACTCTCACTCATACAGCACATCTGCGCCGCTTTGACCGCCGTAAGCGGCAGATCTTTCAACTCCGCCAGATGGGCAAACACCGGCTGCAAACGCAGAAATTTCTGCTGTACCGCCACCGTTCCGTCCTGCTGTACCGCCCCGGCAATGTCGCAAAACAGAGCAATGATTTTTAACCACAACCGCTGCCGGCTGACCGGATCGTCTGCCGCTGTCATATCCCGGTTTGCCGCACAGAAATCCCGCAGTATCTGCCGGATCTCCGGCGTGCAGAAAAGCTCCCGGCGGCGCAATGACGGCAGATAAAGCAGCTGCCGCACCGGTTCCGGGTTTCCGATCACCCCGCCCAGCACCGCTTCAGGCAGGACGGTCAGCAGTACCAACTCCGCCCCGGGCGCACTGGCAAGATCACCGTGGACTTCCCATGAGCCGGTGAGAAAAAGATCATACGGCTCATGCAGTACCCCCAATTCGCCCCGGAACAAAATTCCCAGATGCACCGCCGCATGCATATCGCAAATGCGGTTTTCAAACCCCGGCGGGATGATCTGATGCTCGATCTTAAACGGATTCTGCCGGCTCAACTGCCATTGATATAATATTGACTGCATATTTACCTCACTGTCACTGAATTTACCGCAACTTTACCGTAATTTCCAATCGAAAAAGCAGATTTTTACCAAAAAATCTCCAAAATATACTGCACTTCCATATTGCAAAATCGTTCCGGAAGTGGCATATTCATTACCGGATGAAAATTTTTGGTGATTCCTCAAAAATAACAGGGAGAAAAAATCATGGTAAAAGAATGGATCGTCATTTCCGGAGATCAGAAAGTCGTTTTCGACATGACTTCCGGCATCCTGCCGCGCGAAGTCAGCATCAAAAATTACGCCGGGGAGTATGAAAAAATCCTCGACGGCAGTAAATGTGCGCTCTCGATTCAGAAATGCGGCGGCGCATTCAGTCAGGCAGTCGTCATGGAGGAGCCGGAATATCTGGAATCCGCCGACCGCAAACAGCTGATTTTCCCGAAAATCGGCTTCCGCAGTGATGACGGCACATTGCAGAAAGAACTTTACGGACAGATCGAATACGATTTCCGTCCGGACGGGGTGATGTTTTCCAATTTTACCGTACTTGTCGCCTCGGACAAAAGCGAATATTATCAGGACTTGAAACTTTCGCTGGCTCCGGACATGGGCGCTTACGACGATGTGCGCTGGGGTTATCTGCACCGCCTGGACAAAGTTGACGGCGCCATGATCCAGGATCAGGCTCCGAAACGCTATCTGGAACGCGGCCGGGTGATCGACTGCCCCGAAGCCGCCACCGTGGTCAACTTCAACGGCTTCCGTACCGGCAGAGAGTCGCTCTATGTGGAATTCTTTCTGGAAGGCGGCGCCACCCTCGACGGCAAAACCGGCGGCGACCGCACCACCGTCACCTGGGAGAACGGTTCACCCAAACTGGAGTGGAACTTCCAGAGTTATCCGGCGATGAAACCGCAGGTCGCCATGCAGCTGCGCAACAGCTGGGGCTGGATCATCAAATTCCCGCCCAAAGTCCGCCACCTGCCGCCGTTCCAGATGTATCACTATCTGGACAATTACCAGCGCTATCCGACTGATGCTGAAATGGCGGCGATCGCTGATTCCGGTGCCGATCTGCTGATCTTGCACGAGAACTGGCGCAACGACCTGCAGAATAACGGCATTCCCTTTGACCGCAAACGTTTTCTGGAAATCATCGAACTTGCCCATAAATACGATCTCCGGGTCGCCGTCTACATCCGCGGCAATGAAGACTCTGCCATCGTCACCGGCTGTGAATGGTTTGACCGCTATCTGCGGCACAATATCGACGGTCTTTACATGGATTACGGCAGTCCGGTGAGCAATTATTCAGCGCCGGATGAGAATTTCCCGCATGGTCAGACCCACTTCAGAAGATACTACCGGGTCTTTGAGAACCTGCGCAAACGGGTGGGCAGAGACGGCTTGATCTTTTCGCACACCGGGCCGAGCTACGCCGGTTGCGCCATGAACCTGACCGACGGCTATATTTCCGGTGAGGGTGAACGCGGGATCCTGGTGAAATCACGCAAACACCATGAGTACTTCAGCATGGCGGCGGTCAGCACCGGCACGATGTGGACGGCAGCATTTCCGGAATACTCCACCAGTGCGATGGTACCGTATCTGGCGGCGACCGGTCAATACCCCCACAACCCGCTGGGTGAACAGTTTGCCAGCTCCAGTCTGGCGCATCCGGGCGAACCGGGGATCAACGATCAGGTGTTCAGACCGCTGTGGAAACTCTGGAAAATGGTCAAAAACGAGCGTGATCTGCACCTTTGTACGGATTACAACTCCGCCGGAGTGTTTCCGGTGGATGATTGCGGTCACCATCTGATGTTTTCCGCCGACGGCAAACGGGCGCTCTATGTGCTTGCCAACTTTGCCGCCGCGACCAAAACTTTTGACGTCACCCCCGACTGGGCAAAAAGCGGTTTCGATCCGGCAGGCAAAAAATGCTGGCTCCTGGCGCCGCAGCCGGATGCTCCGGGAGTCGAAACGCTCTGGAACGATGCCAAATTGAGCGTCACCCTGGAACCCAACGCCGTGGCGGCATTCTACTTTGCTCCGGAAGAGCCGGATTTCACGGCATTCCGCAAACCGTACCATGTGCCGTGTACCTCCGGAATACAGTTCCTCGAGGAACTTGCCAAACAGAAAGAGCTGCGGAAAAATCCGCCGCTTACCGGCAAAATTTTCATCAAATGCAAAATCGCACCGCAAGCGGTTTTCGGCTATGAAGACTCCATGCTGCTGGATTTGCTGAACAATGACGGCTGGCTGGTCAAATTCAACGCCGACGGCTCGTTTGAAAAACTTGCCAAATTCGTCCGTGCCGACGGCGAACATCTTTTCCACGGCGACGAAAGTCTCCCGATCGACCTGTCCGCACTGCTGACGCCGGGCAGACACCAAATCGGCGTTTACACCACGCACTTGGACGATCCGTTCTACTCGTTCTACAGTGTTGAAATTTTCAACGATAAAGGCGAAAGTTACGAACTGATTTTCCGCAATGCGCTGGAACCCGACCGGGCATTCGTACACTTTGATATCAATATCGACTGATACCGGAAAAGGTTATCCGGGACTGTTGCTTTGGCGACAGCCCCGTTTTTTATGCCTGCATGATGTGGACAGTCTGCGGGCGGAGTGAATGGAGGCAAGCGGGGTTCAGGTGTGCAGTCTGCGGGCGGGTTGGCATGGATGCAGACGTGGTAAGGTTTGCAGTCTGCGAGCGGTTTGAGTGGATGCAAGGCGTGGTTACGCTTGGGGAGGGAAACCCCACACGGTGAGGTTTTCCTCCCCAAACCCCACCTTTTCCGCCTGCTGCGGATGTGGGGAGACTTTCAAACCGCTTGGCTTGAGGGGGCGTGACTCTGCTATGGCGTGGAGACGTCAGTATCAGTACAATTTACATTCGCCTTTACAACCCCCGGTTGTAAAGGCTCTCCTGCTCGTCCTCCGCTCATCGGCGGCGCTTGCGCTTGCCGCTGTTGCTCAGCAATGCTTCGCACAGTTCATTCGCATGCGGACTGCGCGCTCGCCTCGAAGAGGCTCGCAA
>SUVU01000033.1 GCA_015061865.1 Lentisphaerota bacterium | reverse complement strand
CAGGCCGCGATCATGGATCAGCGGTAAGTTGGCAGGTGAATGCGAGAGAGGCAAAACTTTTTGAAAAAAGTTTATTCCTCTCTCGCGCTCTCTCCTTTACAAAAACTTTTGCCGCCACTTGATTTTTGGTTACAAAAATCAAGTGGCGGTACTTTTTTGCTTCCCGCTGTTTTACAGCTGGGTGGCAGGGGTGTATTTGTTGGTATGGGGGATGCCGAACGGGCGCAGGACTTTCAAGTTGCGGTAGGCGGCGTGTGACTGGTAGACGCCGAAACCGAAATATCCCGGAGTTGCGGGATCCGGCGGTGTCGGGTCGGTTAGGTAAGTCACCATTTTGCCGTCGACGACGATGAAATGCACCCCCTGACAGCTGCCGGAAATGATGTGGTAGGTTTTGCCGGGGAAAATCTCGCATGACGGAGCGATCGCCGAGGGTTGGAAAGTCGGGGACTTCTCGATCCCGGCGAGGTTGGCGAACCAGCCGCCGAGACAGCCGAGGTAGCCGTCGCCCCACGGCTCTTTATCCAGCCGGGTGTTCCACCACCAGATGAGGTCGTGGTAGGACGGTGCGATCAATTCGGCATCAAATTCCAGCACCACATCGCCCATGACCGGAGTTTTATAGAAAATCTGACCGTGGTACGGTTCATCCGGTCCGCCGCCGGTGACGGCATCTTTGGTCACGACCCATTCAGGCGGGTTGCGGGTGATAGTCCAGTCGGCGGGATCGAATTCTTTAAAATCATAGATGACTTCAGATCTGCTCAAATCAAGGTCGATATTGATAAGATTGATAAGTTCGCTCATGGTGATAACTCCGTAGAAATTAAAGTTTTTCCGGACTTTCGGTGATCCGGTAGTCCTGGATTTTGGAATACTGCAGTTTTTTGGAGAGCCGGGCGTAGGGGATGAGCCGTTTGCCCCGGTACACGCCGATGCTGTTGAGGTAAACGGTGCGGTCGATGTCGCCTTTTTTCAGCATGGTATAGACGGCGGCGGCGCCGGCATGGTTGCGGATGGTGCGCCAGTTGCGGTCAAATTTATGCAGATTATCGGCATTGCTCAGACCGATCGCCAGAAATTTGAGTGCATCATAGCTCTGGGTGCTGCAGGCATCGGGCTGGTGAAAGTATTTTGCCCGGAAATCCTTGCTGAATTTCTCGTATTCGGCGCTGGTGTTTTCTTTGGAAAAAAATGCGGTGTAGATGCAGTCGCCCGGTTCGGTATCGACCAGTTCGGCGATGAATTCAGTATCGTCCCATGAATCCGGGCCGCAAATAATGCCGTTGAAACCGGCATTGCGCAGCGCTTTCAAAATCTGCGCGATCCGTTTGCCGCTGGCGGGGACAAAGACAAATTGCGGGTCGGCAGCGAGGATGTCCCGGATGAATTCCTGCGGCAGTGAACCGTCCTGCGGGAGTGAGTTTTTATAAACGACTTCGTCGCCCTGATCTTTCATGCTCTGCTCCAGGTCACGGGCGACACTGCGGGAGTAGTCGAGGTCGCCGACCGGGTCGATCAGCAGTGCGCCCCGGCGGAGGTTGCGCCAGTAGTGCAAATACGCCGCCAGCACTTCCATCTGCTGGGCATCGGAGTAGCAGTTGCGGTAGACAAACGGCGATTCCTGAACGTGATAATCCGACGTGGCAAGCGGAATGACCGTCGGCATCCGCAGTGCCGAAGCATTGCTGATGATCATGCCGACCTCTTTGGTATCGTATCCGGCGATGATCGCCACGGTATTGAGGGCGATAGCTTTGTCGATCGCCGCCCGGGTGCCGGCGGCGGTGCCGCAGGTGTCGAGGATCTCCAGCTGCAGTTTGCGTTTATTGATCCCGCCGTTGGCATTGATCTCCTCGGCGGCGAAAACCAGACCTTCACGCATTTGTTCGGCGTAAATACGGTTTTTACCGGAAACCGGCAGCATGGCGGCGACTTTGAGGGGGGTGGTTTCCTCCAGATAAACCCGCAATTTCATTTCCGGAGCGACACATCCGGTCAGAAATCCCAATGTCAGCAACAGCGGTAACAGCAGTTTTTTCATTCAGTTTTCTCCTCATTTGGCGGCATCAATGGCAAATTGTGCCAGTTTGGGGTTGCCCGGCATGGTGCCGCGCTTGCTGGAATTGATAAAATCACTGAATTCCTCCGCCGCCCGGTCGCCGGGAAATTCGGCAGCGATCAGCTTCAATGCCTGGGCGGAATTGAGCTGGCGGAAGAAAAAATATTTGATGATTTTGCGGATGGTCAGGCGGCTGCGGTCATCGTATCCGCCCCGGCGCAGTCCCACCACATTGGGGCCGCAAACAGTATTGTCTTCACCGAGCATGCAGAATGGCGGCACATCCTGACGCACCAGCGTGCGCCCTCCGATCATACAGAATTTACCGATACGGCAGAATTGATGCACCAGCACATAAGCTGAAACCACCGCATTATCCTCCACCACCACATGACCGGCAAACACCGAATTATTGGCGACGGTGACATTTTTGCCAATGACCGCATCGTGCCCGACATGGACAAATGCCATCAGCAATGTCCCGTTCCCGACGCAAGTTTCGGCATCGGCAAACGGCGAACGGTGGATGGTAACGTATTCCCGCAAAGTGACATCATTGCCGATTTTTGTGTATGATTTCACGCCGGGAACGAAACGGTGATCCTGCGGATCTTCCCCGATGACTGCCCCGAAATAGACCCGGCAGCGGGCGCCGAGCGTGGTGTAGGGGGCGATTTTGACGTGGCTGTCGATGACGCATCCGTCACCGATGACCACATCGTGACCGATCACGGTGTATGCGCCGATGGAAACATCGCTGCCGATCACGGCATCAGGTGAAATTACTGCGGTCGGATGGATCTCCTGCATGACAGTCACCGCACTCAATGGACGATCGTTGCTACGGAAGTATCCCCGGCAAGCACCTGTTCCAGATCCGCAGTGAAAAAGTCACATACCATGATCGGCAGATTGTGATCCCGGCAGAGTGAGAACGCCGAAGTGTCCATGACTTTAAGCTGTTTTTCGATCGCTTCGTCAAAAGTCAACTCCTCGTAGCGGACAGCGTCGGGGAATTTTTTCGGATCGGCGGAGTAGATGCCATCGACTTTAGTGGCTTTCATCACCACGTCGCACTCGGTTTCCAGTGCCCGCAGGACGCTGGCGGTGTCGGTGGTAAAAAAGGGATTGCCCGTGCCGCCGGCGAAAACGACCACTTTGCCGGAACCCAGCGCTTTGATCGCTTTTTCCCGGTCGTACTCCGGCAGAAATCCACCGGTCGGGATCGCACACTGCAGCAGCACCGGAATACCGATGGCATTGCAGTAATTTTTAATGGCGATCGCATTCATGGCGGTTGCCAGCATGCCCATTTTATCCGCATCGACCCGGTTCATTGCTCCGTCAGCTGAGCCGCCCCGCCAGAGATTTCCGGCACCGACGACGACCGCGACTTCGACTCCGGTATCGAGCATGGTGCGGATGCGTTCCGCTACGAAACGGCAGGCATCGACTTCGAAACCGTGAGCTTGTGAACCTTTGAGTGTCTCTCCGCTTAATTTAAGCAATACCCGCGAATAAATGGAATTTTTCATAAATATACCCCTTGGTTTACAGTATTCGTATTAAATATAACCGCACTTTCGCAAAATCGCCACAAAAAAACTTGCAAAGTTGCGTTTTATTTTGTATATTATTACACATTTTTTATTAAATCACTCAAAAAGGGGTTGAAATCATGGAAAATATGCCGAAATTGAAAGTCGGAGTCATCGGAACCGGAGCTTTGGGCAGACATCATGCCCGGTTGTACGCTCAAAGTCCCAACGCAGAAATGGTCGGTATTTTTGACGTTCAGCAGGATGCCGCCCAGCGGGTCGGTGCGGAATTCAACCTCAAAGTTTTCGATACCTGGCAGGAATTGGCGGGCAACTGTGACGCCCTCAGCGTGGCGGTTCCGGCGAATTACCATGCCCAGACCACGATCCCGCTGCTGGAAATGGGCAAACATATCCTCGTGGAAAAACCTGTCGCTGCCAAACTTGAAGAAGCCGAAGCCATGTGCGCCGCCGCTGCCAAAGCCGGAGTCGTTTTCGGCGTCGGTCATGTGGAGCGATTCAATCCGGCAATGGATTTTCTGGAAAAATACGCTCATAAAACCCGCTTTATCGAAGCGCACCGGCTGGCATCCTATCCGCCGCCGCGTCCGGGTATGCCCCGGCGCGGCACTGAAGTCAGCGTCATTCTTGACCTGATGATCCACGATATCGACCTGGTTCTTCACATGGTCGATTCGGAAGTGGAGCGTTTTGATGTCGTGGGTATTCCGGTGCTTTCCGGCAGTGAGGATATCGTCAATGCCCGGATCAAATTTGTCAACGGCAGCTGTGCCAGTCTGACCGCCAGCAGAGTCAGTCAGACTCCGATGCGCCGTTTCCGGGTCTTTCAGGAGGACAGCTATATCTCCATGGACTACGGTCAGCATCTGGGGATGGTGATGAAGCGCAATAAACTCGGCCTTGCCCGCCGGGATGTGGAACTGGATGAGAAAAATGCTCTGGCGGCGGAGTTGGAGGACTTTATCGCCGCAGTGCAGCAGACCCGTGCCACCGGCGTACTGCATGAGACCAGAGTTTCCGGTACGCAGGGGCTGAAAGCGTTGAAACTGGCGCTGGCGATCGAAGCTGAAGCCCGCCGTTACAACAAACAGTACGGTTTTGAATTTCCGACGTGGTCTCCGGATGAATTGGCGTGATCCGCTGTACTGCGGCTGTAAAATCAATCTGCGTTTGAAAGTCACATCCCGCCGTCCGGACGGGATGCATGAGTTGTCAACGCTTTTTCTGCCGCTGGATTTTCCCGGGGACACGCTGGAACTGCGTGATGCTCCGCAATTGACTCTGACCGTGCCGGAATTTCCGGAACTGGCGGCAGAGGGCAATCTGGTGTATAAAGCGGCGAAATTATTTGCCGAAACTTGCGGTATCGCTCCGCAGTGGCATTTTATACTGCACAAAACTGCCCCCATTGCCGCCGGATTGGGCGGCGGCAGTGCTGATGCGGCGGCGGCATTGCGGCTGCTCAATGCCCGTTACGAAGCGTTTGATACTCCAAATTTGGCAAAACTGGCGCTGGCACTCGGTGCGGATGTACCGTTTTTTCTCACCCGGCAGCCGGCGTGGGCGACCGGCGTGGGCGAAGTGCTGGAAATGGTGCCGTATCCGGAAAACTTACCGGAAATTCTGATCGTTTATCCCGGTTTTCCGGTCAGTGCCAAATGGGCGTACACCCACTTGACGCCGGAGTTGATTTCTCCTGAACAAGCCGGGATCAAAGCTGATTTCACTGCGGCATTTGCCAATCCGTCAAGTGCCGACTGGCAGGCGCTCTGCCGCAACGATCTGGCAGTGGCGCTGTGGAAAAAATTTCCGCTGCTGACGATGCTCCGGGAGGAGCTGACCGCAGCCGGGGCGGCGGCGGTACAGGTGTCGGGCAGTGGTTCATCGCTGTTTGCACTTTTTCACCGCAACAGTGCGGCAGCAGCGGCGGATTTGAAAAACAAATTCGGCCATTTGCATGGTTTCAGGATTTTTACCGGAGGTAAAGAGTGGTGAATAAAGCATTTTTTCTTGACCGTGACGGCACTGTCAATGCCGAAATAGATTATTTGCATGAACCGGAAAAAACCGTCGTTCTGCCCGGTGTCGCCGAAGCGGTGAAAATGATTCATGCCGCAGGTTTTATGGCGATCGCAGTCACCAATCAGGCTGGCGTGGCGCGCGGCTATTATCCGGAAGCGGATATTCACGCTGTTCATGCACGCATCCAGCAGATACTGCTGACTCAATATGGTGCAGATGCGCTGATCGATGCGTGGTATTTCTGTCCGCATCATAAAGATTTTACCGGGGATTGCTCCTGCCGCAAACCCAAACCGGGAATGCTGCTGCAGGCGGCGGCGGATTTTGATATCGATATGAGCAAATCTTTTATGCTCGGCGACCGGATGAGTGATCTTAATGCCGGTGCCAATGCCGGATGTGCTGCATCGTGTCTGGTGATGACCGGATACGCCGGTGAGAAAGAGGCACTTGAAGCCGCGCAAAACGGTTTTTGCACTGCGGAAGATTTGCCGGAGGCAGTGAGAGTATTACTTGCCCGCTGACGGGAAATAGATGCAGAACGTCGTTCCTGCAGCGGGGGCACTTGCCAGCTGTACCCAGCCTTTGTGGTGGGAAACGGTACCGTAAACCATCGCCAGCCCCATGCCGGTACCCTGACCGGTCGGTTTGGTGGTGAAAAACGGTTCAAATATTTTGCTTCTGGTCGCTTCATCCATGCCGCAGCCGTTGTCACTGACGGCGAAATAGACATAGTTGTTGGCATCGGCATCGGCGTATTCCGGCGGCGGGGTGAATTCCAGCGGCGCTTCAAGAGCTTTACCGGTGTGGATGGTCAGGATTTTTTCCTTATCATTTGCCGCTACGGCATCAATGGCATTGATGAGCAGATTCATCATCACCTGCTGGATCTGCAGCTGATCGCCGCGCATAAAGGCGGCGGCAAATTTACGCTGTACTGTGATGTGATGCAGTTTGCCCGGATCCAGCAGGGAACAGCTTTCATTCATCAACGCCGGAATATCGATTTTGACCACATGATATTTGCCTTTGCGGGCGAAACCGAGCAGTTGTCCGGTCAGCCGTCCGGCTTTTTCGGCGATTTCGGCGATTTTATGCAGGTGGGACTCGACTTTTTCCGGGTTGTTTTTGTCGATCATCAACGCCACGTCGGAGTGACCGAGGATGGCATGGATATAGTTATTGAAGTCATGGGCGATCCCGCCGGCAAGGACTCCGAGGGATTCCATGCGCTGGGAGTGGATCAGCTGCTCTGCCAACAGCTCTTTTTCCCGGGCAAGTTTATGTTCTTCAGTAATATCCCGGGCGACCATGACCAGCAGCAGTTGTTTTTTCAATTTCACCGGCGAAAGCGATGCGGAGAGGATTTTTTCATCCTCACTGCCGCCAACGGTAAAGTCGAAATAAACCGGTTTGTCCGTGATTTCTGCCGCTGTGACCGGAGCGGCGGTGGTAATCAGCGAAAATAGATTTTCACCGATCAGATTTTTTCTGCCGAAAATCCGTTCAGCGGCGATATTGGCTTCTTTGATCCTGCCTTTTTCATCACTCATCACCACGACTTCTGCACTGTGGCGCAACACCAGATGGTAGCGGTTTTCCCACGACGAGATGTCATCCTCCAATTCCCTAATGCGGCTGTAACTGCCGAAAAACGCAAAGATGAAATCCCAGGTGCCGTGGCGGTGATCCGGCATATCCCGCTGCAGCAAACGCAGGTAAAGTGCCGCCATGCCGGCAAGAAAAATCAGCGACAGCAGCAGCACCAAGTTTGCCCCGCCTGAAAACAGGAGTTTTTTACCATCGATCATCGACAATACCAGCCACGGGAGCATGGCAGTCAACTGTGCGCCCAGCATCGCACCGATGATCCGCAGGAAACGGTTATTGCTTCTGCGGAGCAGGGAATAAAACATCGGCACGGT
Organism: Lentisphaerota bacterium; assembly: GCA_015061865.1. Taxonomy (GTDB): domain Bacteria; phylum Verrucomicrobiota; class Lentisphaeria; order Victivallales; family Victivallaceae; genus UBA1784. Next base: position 13,584 of record SUVU01000033.1, on the reverse strand, counting down.
CAAAAACGCCAGCAAATTGCGTACCGCATTGAAATTCACCGCCCCTTTGATATCGTCAAGAATCGTGAACAGCACCGCCCGCAAATTGTTTTCCGGCAGAAACGAACAGTGCATTTTTACTGTCATGCAAAAGAATATGAACAACAAATAAGAACACAGCGCCCCGACCATCATCCGTTGGCTTTCCAATACCCCTGAAGTGATGTAAACCAGCAGAAACACTGTCAACAGCGGCTGAATGATGACGACTTGGGTGAAGTCAAATTCCGTATTCCCCGGCAGCGGCAGCGTCAGTCCTGCCGCCGTGGCAAGGCAGCCGAAAAACATCGTGACGGCAAATGCCATGTGCAATGCCCCCGCACCGATCCGTTTACGTTGATGCAGCAGCGCACAAAACATAACAAACAGAAATATCTGCCCGGACAATGCCAGTGCCAAACGTAATTCCAGATCGTTCATGATACCCCGTTGCTTTTACAGTTGGTTCCAGCAGGCGCAGAAACGCTCCGGCTCTCCCGGAACGGCTGCCAGCGGCGGTTTTTCCAAACGGCATTTTTCCGTGGCAAACGGACACCGGGGGTGAAACGGGCATCCCGGCGGCGGCGCCAGCGGGGAGGGCACGTCGCCGTGCAGATGCGGCAGTTGGCGCTCCCGGTTTTCCAGCGACGGAACCGCATTGAGCAGCGCCGCCGTGTACGGGTGATGCGGGGCGGCAGTCAGAACTTTTGCCGGAGCCAGCTCCACGGCATTGCCCAGATACATCACCATGATCCGGGTGGAAATATGCTCCACCACCGCCAGATCGTGGGCGATAAAAAGAAATGCCGTACCGCTTTCACGCTGAATATCCTGCATCAGATTGACGATCGACGCCTGCACGCTGACGTCCAGAGCGGAAACCGGCTCGTCGGCGACGATGAATTCCGGTGATGCCGCCAATGCCCGGGCGATGCCGATGCGCTGGCGCTGGCCGCCGGAAAACTGGTGGGGGTAACGGTCAAGCGCTTCGGCAGACAGACCGACTTTTTCCAGCAGTTGCGCCGCCTGTTCCCGGCGTTCGGCACGCTTGGCGGAAGTGTGCAGGGAAATGATTTCATCCAGCGCAGAAAATATGCTCAACCGGGGATTGAGCGAACTGTACGGATCCTGAAAGATCATCTGAAATTTTTTCCGTACCTCGTGCAATTCTCTGCCTTTGGCATGGATCAGGTCTTTGCCGTCCAGCGTGATACTGCCCCGGTAGGGTTGTTCCAGTTTGACCAGAGCTTTGCCCAGCGTGCTTTTGCCGCAGCCGGATTCCCCGACCAGACCGAGGGTTTCGCCGCGGTCGAGCGAAAAAGATACGCCGTTGACCGCATAAAGATAGCGCTGTTTGCGGAATAACGGCGTAGTGACTTTATAGCGCACCGCCAAATCATTTACTTCCAGCAGTGCCATGATTTACTGCTCCGTTTCCGGCGGCCCGGCGCAAATGATCGAAATATTGTCGTGTGAGCCGGAAAGCAGTGCTTCCCGCATCAGTTTGCCGGTAACCGTCCGCACCGGCTGACCGGAACCGAGCAGACCGGCAAATACCGAATCCGGCACTCCGGAGTACAAGCCGTCCGAACAGAGCAGAAATCTGGATTCCGGCGACCGGGGGAAAGTTTTAAGGTCGATCATCACCTCCCGCTGGGTTCCTAAAGAGCGGCTGATCAGATTGTAAGTTTCCCGGCTTTTGCGGCGGTGTTTGCCCTCTTTGGCGATCGGGCGGTGATCTTCGGATAACTGGGTCAACGGAGTTTTTGCCTGATGATTGTATTCATAAAAGCGGCTGTCGCCGGCATTGGCAATGATAAAGTGATCCCGGTGAAACACCGCTGCCGCCACGGTAGAGCCCATCGGACGTTCCCGGAGTTCGGAAAAATTGCGGTGAAAGATCCGCTCATTGGCTTTTCGCAATGCGTTGAGCAGGAATTTTTCATCCCAATTGGCAGAATCGGTCGTCATGGCGGCTTTGAAAACTTCCCGGCAGCAGATGAAACTGGCGATCTCCCCCTGGGCGTGACCGCCGATGCCGTCGGCGATCAATGCGAGAACTGCCATGCCGCCGGGAGGAGTGCAGATGAGAAAATTATCCTCATTATGACTCCGGTTCAAACCGACATTGCTCTCTCCGGCAATGGCGAGCTGAGCGTGATTATACTCCATATTTTCCTGAAAAACGTTTGATTTTTTGTATTTGCTTTAGTATAGTATGCAAAACAGCGAAATTCAAATTTTTCCGGGATTATTTTATGAAAGATTTACATTTTATCGGCATCGGCGGTATCGGCATGAGCGCTTTGGCGGCGGCGGCGGCAGATTTGAACTGGCACGTTTCCGGCAGTGACCGGGGGGCGGAGAAAAGTGAAAATGCGGCGATTTTCAATGCTTTGAAAAGTCAGGGGATCGCGATTTATCCGCAGGATGGCTCCCGTTTCGCTGAAATTGAGCTGCCGGAATATCTGATTTACAGTACGGCGATTGAGGCGGACAATCCGGATTTTCTGGCAGCGGGGGATATTCCCCGGCTCCACCGTTCGGAACTGCTCGGCATCCTGCTGGAGAAATTCAATAAACTCTCCATCGCCGTTACCGGCAGTTGCGGCAAAAGCACCGTCAGCGGCTATCTGACCGAAACTCTGGAACGGCTCGGCGCTGATCCGGTCATGATCTCCGGGGCATTGTCCAAACGTTTCCGCACTCCTGAAAATGCCGGAAATTATCGCTCCGGGCAGGGCAGATATCTGGTGTTTGAGGCGGATGAGAGCGACAAAAGTCTGCTCCGTTACGGGGCGGATTATGCGATCATCCTCAATATCGGCACCGACCATTATGACAAAGCGGAACTGGCACGGGTTTTCGGTGAATTCCTGCACAATATCCGCCGGGGGGCGGTGGTGTCGCAGGAGGTGTTTGAAGCGGTCAAAGCGGTGATCCCGGCAACTTTGCCGGTGCGGGTCATCAACGGCACGGCGGCGATGGATTCTCTGGCGCAGTATCTGCCCGGCGGAGCTGAACCGGCACGGGCGGTTTGCGGGGATGGCGCCATGCTGTCACTGCCGGCTCCCGGACGGCACATGGCGGAAAATGCCCTGTTTATCCGGGCATTGCTCAATATGCTGGAGTTTGACGATGCGGCGGTATTGCAGGCATTGAGCAGTTTTGACGGGGTGTGGCGGCGCAATGACTTCGCCGGCAAAACTGCCGCCGGGGCGCAGGTTTTTGACGATTACGCCCACAATCCGGAAAAAATCGTCTCCTGTCTGGCGGGGATGCGGGAGCGCTGTACCGGCAATATTTATGCGGTGTTCCAGCCGCACGGCTATGGACCATTCGGTTTTATGCAGGAGGCGCTGCGGGAGAAACTGGACGGATTTTTGCGTCCCGGCGACCGTTTTATCCTGCTGGAACCGTACTACGCCGGCGGTACATCCAGTTTTTCGCCCCATGCCGCCGAGGTCTGTGAGCAGTACCGCCGGATTTCGCCGCATCCGGAAAATTATCTCTGTTTTCCCGACCGGGCAAGTACGGCAGAGTTTCTGCACGCTCACGCCGGAACGGATGATCTGATCGTCATTATGGGGGCAAGGGATAATTCTCTGAATATCTGGGCGCACGAACTTGCGGGAAAGTGAAAAGCGGCGAAAAAGACATTTTGTTATGATTTTCAGCCATTTTGTTAATGTTTTTTTGTGAATTCGGTGTATACTATATCTGTGTACAAATGCAGTTGTTTCCGGATGAATTATGAATACGAGCAAAAATTTGAAAAAAAGTACTCCGCTTTTCTTGAAAAAGGGAGAGGGGTGCGGGGAGAGGGGAAAAACCTCTTTTCCCGTGAAAAGAAGTTTTTCCTCTTTCTCCGCGAGCCATTTCACTTTGATAGAATTGCTGGTCGTGATCGCAATTATTGCGATTTTGGCGGGGATGCTGCTGCCGACGTTGAAAAATGCCCGTGACCGGGGCAAAACCGCCAACTGCATGAGTAACTCCAGGCAGCTGGGCAGTGCGATGATGCAGTATGCGGGGGATTTTGACGGCAGTTTCATCCCTTATCACCGCAAGCACTCCGATGTGGACGAACGCAAAAATAAGGCTTCATGGAGTTTTCTGCTGTTCTCCCGAGATTATATTTCGCTGAACAGTTTCCGCTGTCCGGCGTTGGAAAAATATGCGATCTCCAGCAACGGCGAAGTGCTGGATTTTATCAATAAAGTGAAAAAAGACGGCACTAAAGATTATGTGCTGAACTGGCACGGTTACGGTTACAATACTTTCGGGATGGGCGATAATTATCCGACCAATACCCGGCTGGAACTCTATCCGTCCCCGGCAAAAGTCGGTTTGATCAAGCTGCCGTCGCAGAAATTTCTCTTTTCCGAGGTGAAACAGCCCTCGACGGATAACCCGATCCATTTTCATGATGACGGCAGCAACAGCCGGCTGCTGCTGCGCCATAACAAAAAATCCTGCAACGTCACTTTCTCCGACGGCTCGACCGGCAACCGGCGTTTTATCGACCAGGATGCCATGCGGCTGTCCGGCAAAACCACCGCCGAAAATCTTGAGATCCGCAGTCAGATCCAGCGCAATTTTGCCAGCTCCAAAGATGTGAACAAGTAGTTTACAAATAGGTGATTTCCACCAATTCAAATGTTTCGCCGTCGCTGACAATGCTCAACCGGGGATATTCCCAGCTGCGGATGAATTGGGCCCCATTGCTGCGGATGCGGGCTTCCACCTCCTGTCCCTGCCGTCTGCCGGAGAGCCATTTGGGCATCGGTGAGGTTATCAGCTGCGGGGCAACTGCCGCCAGAAATTTCGCTCCGGTCGAACCGGAGCCGCCGTGGTGGGCGCATTTCAGCACAGTCGAGCGCAGGGAATCGCCGTATTCTTTGAGCAATTCATGCTCCTGGGCAAAACCGCAATCGCCGGTGAAAAGCATGGTGAATTTGCCGTAGCGCAGCTGAAAGACCAGCGATTGATTGTTGACGAAGTTATGCTTGGCACTGCGGGCGCCGGTGGAGAGGATTTTGGCAGTGATCCCGGAACCGAAAGCGAGAGTATCACCTTTTTTCAGCTCGATCAGCGGAATTTTGCGCTCCCGGCAGAGTTTGATGATCTCATCCTGAATGGGTTTGTCCTGCCATTTCGGCTCCCCGGCTTGCGCTACTTCCGGGGGCAGGTACGCCCAGCAGACTTTGCCGACGGAAATATCCTGACGTTTCAGCAGAAACGGGATGCTGCCGAAGTGATCGGAGTGCGGATGGGTGATGATGATTTGATCCAGATGGGAAATTTTCTGCTCCTGCAGGACTTTGAACAGCACATTTTTATAATACGGTCTGTTCCGGTGGATGCCCAGACCGCCGTCGATCAAAGTTTGCGTGCCGTCCGGCGCAGTGACCAGATAAAGGTCGCTGACGGTATCAAATGCCCCCTGCCGGATGCGCAGGCAAGAGCGCAGTTCCGGCGTGAAATTCTTTTTTGTTACCTGCGGCACCGCACCGGCAAAAGCCGGAACCATACTCAATGCTGCCGTGATCATCAGAAAAAATTTTTTCATAACCGACTTCCTTGTGTTGAGTGATTGTATACTGTAACATTATAATATAGTGACTGCCGGATGAAAAATCTTGCACAAAAGTGATATTTTTTAGCACAAAACGGCGAAACGTGTTTTTTTTCGTACTGAACCGGTCAAGTCGCCGGTTTTTCAAACTGGGGAGAGGCTTGGAAAGGTTGTTAATAACTTGTAAATAACTTTGTACCAGAGACGGTTTTTTTGTTGCAAATCGGGCTTTTTCGCACAGGGCGGATGAGTTACATAAAAATAATACGTTTGCGTATTATTTTATTTGTGCAAAATTAACGGAAAAATAATTAGGGTATGTTTAATGTTGCAAAGTTGCGATTTTCGTAAGTCGCTGATAATGTGTTTTTTGTCGTAAGTCATTGAGTTGCCGCAGAAGATGAGAAAAGAAATCTTGAGAGCAAAAAAAATGGCAAAAAAAAGTTGAAAAAATTTTATTTTTCATAACTCTATGATAGTATGCGAACTTGCAATTTTTTCGTCCCTGATCGGACAAAAAAACGACTTGCAAATTCCGCACTCATCTTCTATATTATGTTTTGTCAGCCACCCCCGGATCGGCACGGCATAAAGTTGGTGAAAAAAGTGTTTACCAACGCCGGCGTAACCGAGGGCGGTTTCGTTAAAGGATCAATAATTTTTTCAAATACAGGTTGTAATGATGAACAAAAACACGTTTACCGCGTCCGAGATTTGGGATCTCGCCGCCGGCAGGCTGAAACGGCAGAGCGATGCGCTCTACCGGATGTGGTTTGCCCGGATGACGGCGGTAAGCGTCGTTGATGATCTGCTGTCCCTGGGCGTTGATAACTGGTTCACCGCAAATCTGATCCGCGATCAGTACGGTGATCTGCTGGAGTCGGCGTTGCGCGATATTCACGGACGCTCCTACCGTTATGAACTGGTCGAGGGTTATGAGTTGAAACCGGTTCCGGAAGCTCCGGCGGCCGTTCAGCCGGCACCGGCGGCACCGGCAGTTCCGGCGGCAGCTGCCGCCAAAACGCCGCGATTCAAACCGGCACTGTACTCGTTTGATAATTTCGTCACCGGTGACAATAACCGTCATGCCTGTGCAATGGCGAAAGCGGTTGCCAAAGTGCCGGGTGAGATCTATAACCCGCTGTTTATTTATGGGACCAACGGTATCGGCAAAACCCATTTGCTGCAGGCGATCGGACACCAGATCACGCAGGATCAGCCCCATTTGAAAGTCAAATATGTCACCTGCGATGCGATTCTGAATGAATTTTATGAATTGCTGACCAACCATCGCGGTTATGAATTCCGGTCAGCGTTCAATGACGTCGATGTATTGTTGATCGACGATGTGCACCGGCTGGCAAAAAAAGCGGTGCTGCAGGAGGAATTTTTCAATATTTTCAATACTCTTTACAGCGAAAATAAACAAATCGTCCTGACCAGCGACCGTCAGCCGTGCGAATTGGCTGATATCGACAAGCGCCTGAGCAGCCGGTTTGAGCAGGGCATGACCTGTCAGGTCGGGATGCCGGAATACGAGGAGAAAATCGTGATCCTGCGGATGTGGCGCGAAGCGACGTTGACCCGGCCGCCGCTGTCGGATAAAATTCTGGAATTTCTCGCTGAAAATATCTCCAGTACTGTCCGGCGGTTGAAAGGCTGTTTCCTGCGCTTGTCCGCCTACGCCGAGATGAGTGGTTGTGAAGATCTGTCGATCGCTGAAGCCGAGAATATTCTCCATGCCCAGCTGGCGCAGGAGAGTGCCGATAAAGAGATCACTACTGAAACTATTCAGCGCACGGTCGCCAACCATTTCGGGGTGACATTGACCGATTTGATCGGCAGATGCCGTTCCCGCAATATTGCTGATTCGCGGATGATCGCCATGTATTTGTGCCGCCGGTTGACTGAATTGTCCAGTACCGAGATCGGCAGTGAATTCGGTCGTACCCATGCCAACGTGCTGCATGCCGAAAAAACGATTTTCGAGCGTTGCGAAACTGACGAAGTATTGCGCCGCACGGTCAAAAAACTGGAGCGCCAGCTGCAAAAGCGGTGAAATAAAAAACGTATCGACAACGGGCTGTTGCGAAAGCGGCAGCTTTATTTTTTTATTTGCTTCGCCGGCATCTATTTCAAATGTCCGCAGACGGCACGCCTGAAACACCGTCGGCAGGCCGGGACAGAGCGGGTCAAAAATGTTTTTTTCGCAGGGATGAGGAGGGGATGTTGAGGCTTTCTCGGTATTTCGCGACGGTACGGCGGGCAACGTTGATACCCTGATCTTTCAGCATCACCGAGAGGGCATCATCAGACAGCGGATGGTGCGGGTCTTCAGCAGAAATCGCATTGCGGATAAGTTCTTTGACCGCCTGACTGGAAACATCTTTGCCGTCCTCGGAGCCGTAACCGCCGGAAAAAAAGAAGCGCAACGGAAATATTCCCTGCGGCGTGTCAGCAAATTTTTCCGCCACTGCCCGGCTGATGGTGCTTTCTCTCAATTCCAGCGTTGCCGCTACCTGCTTCATGGTCATGCTTCTCAGGGCTTTGACTCCGCGATCGAGAAAATCCCGTTGTTCGGCAATGATCACATCACCGATCCGTTTCAAGGTTTTTTCCCGCAGCGCCAGCGCTTCGATCAACTCTTTGCCGCGCTGGATTTTTTCGAGCAGGTAATGGCGGTCTTCGGCGGAGAGCGCCGGTTTCTGCAGCATATCGGAATACATTTTTGAAATCCCGATACGCACATAATTTCCCCAGCGCACGGCGGCGGTGTAGTTGCCGTCTTCGGTTCTGGTGATGGTCAGATCGGGGGTGATAACCGCAGCGGTATTGTTTTTTTCTCTGCCCGGAACCGGATTGAGGGTACGCAAAGTGCGGAGCATTTTTTCCAATTCTTCCGGAGTTACGCCGAGTTTGGTGCAGAGTGCCGGGAGCCGGTTTTTTTCCAGATCCTCCACGCCTTCATTGAGCAGACGTTCCAGAGCCGGAGTCATTTTGCCGCTGCGCATGAGCTGCAGTTTGAGTGATTCGGCGACATCCCGGGCTGCCACGCCGGGGGGGGCGATCATCTGCACCAGAACCAAAGCATCATTGACAGCGGATATTTCGACATCCAGCGTCATGGCGATATCAGCTAAATTAGTGTTGAGGAAACCGTCGTCATTCAGCGAAGAAATGATTTCTACTGCCGGGGCATAAAGTTCCGGCGGACAATCGGCAAAACTCAATTCGGTCAGCAGTCTGGTTTTCAGCGACGGCGGCGGGGCAGGGGAATTGCCGAGGTAATCCAGCACGTCCGGGGCGGCTTTTTCTGCCGGCGGCAGGGGCAAATCATCCGACCACTCCTCGGCGCAGACGGCATTGGTTTCGTAATCGTTTTCGTCCGTATTTTCGCCAGCAGTTTCCTCCGGGCGTTCCGGCAGATTTTCCGGCGGAAGTTCCTCCAGCACCGGATTGACGGAAAATTCCTGCAGCAGCCGGGATTCCAGGGCGGTCAGCGGCAGCGACAGCAATTCCAGAGCCTGATGCTGGCTGTGGGTGAGGTGCTGCTGTTGGGTCAGCATCCCGGTCTGGGTGTGGTTTAATTCGGTGCCTGCCATAAAATTCTCCGGAAAAATCCCGGCAAAAAAGCCGGAATGACATTTGACTTTGACTGATATAGAATTTAAATTATAAAACGGTTTTTTTCCAGTCCGGAATTGAAAAATTTCCGGAAAAAGATCGATGTTTCCGGTCAATATGCCATATTCTGAAGTTGGCAAAGTTCCGCCGGTATGATTTTTAACAATACAATATTGGTGATATGATGAAAGTTCTCAGCAGACAACGCAACAGCCGGATGTGCATTATTTGCGGTCTGGACAATCCAGCCGGAGTCAAAGCTCCGTTTTACAATATGGCAGACGGGACGGTGATGAGCCGTTTTCAGTTTGCGGCGCACCATCAGAGTTATCCCGGCAGAGTTCACGGCGGCATGATCACCGCCATGCTGGATGAAATGGGGCTGCGGGCGATGTGGGCGAAACACGGCTGTGAGGATGATTTCGGGGTGACGATGAGTTTGACCACTGATTTCCGCAAGCCGGTGCCGTATGATGAAATACTGATCGGCAGAGGCGAATTGATCCGTGATACCAGCAGATTTGCGGTGATCGAAGCGGGGATCTACGCTCCTGACGGGACGCTGCTTGCCAATGGCGAAATGAAGTATCTGAAACTTGACACTGCCAAAATCGCCGCCGGAGCAGAGGTCCATGAGGAGATGCCGTACAGTTTTGAAGCGGATATTCCGGAAATCGTATTGGGGTGAGTATGGCGGCGGAAATTTTTTTGAATTCACTGGGCAGCGGCAGTGAGGGCAACAGTTTTTTTATCGACACTCCTGCCGGAGCATTGCTGATAGATCAGGGATTTTCCCGCAAAGAATTGCTCGCCCGCATGGAGCGATCCCAGTGCGACCCCGGACGGATCTGCGGCGCATTGCTGACCCATTCGCACTCCGATCATTGTCTGGGGGCGCGGGTATTGTGCGACACGCTGAATATTCCGCTGTATGCGACCATGTCCACGGTCACTCATCTTGCCAAGCGCAAAAATCTGCCCAAAGCGGTGCGGACATTTGAAGCCGGGGCGTCGTTTGAAATTTCCGGTATCGGGGTGACGACGTTTCCGCTGCCGCATGATGTGGATACGGTCGGGTTCAAAATTTCCTGCGGCGGGATCTCAGTCGGCATTGCCACTGATCTGGGCTGTGCCGGGGCGAATATCCGGCGGGAGCTGGCCAATTGTCATGCGCTGGTGCTGGAGAGCAATTACGACCGTCAGATGCTGATGAATTCCAACCGGTCACTGGATCTGAAACGGCGGATTTGCAGTTTCAAAGGGCATTTGGACAATACTTATACTGCGGAATTATTGCCGGAACTGCTGGGGGATAAGACCGCATTGCTTCTGCTTGCCCATGTCAGCAGAGAGTGCAACGACCCGGAGATGATCCGGCAGATTTGTGCGGAAACATTGCAGAAAATGGAACGCAGCGACCTGCATTTTGAAGTTTTGCAGCAGCATGTGCCGTCGGAGAAATTCCGGGTGAGTTGTTGAATTCTGCCGGTGATAATGGTATATTGGAGTGATGAATCACATTCAGGAGCGTGAAATATGTGGAAAAAAATTTTAATAATGTGCAGTGCTGCGGCGGCGGGGATCGCAGGTGCCGCAGTGCCGGGTGAAATTCCCAAAGATGTGAACAGCAAAGTCGAGTGGGTAAAGTGCGCCCCGATGCCGCTGGGCAAAGTTGATAAGGAAAAACATCCGCATATTCCGGAGCTGCGCGGCGTGGTGTTTCTCTATACCCGTGCCGATGAGAGCGATTCCATGATCGCCATGCTGGAAAATGCCCGCCGGGGATTCAACGGCAAAGTGCTGATCGCCGTGGTGACTCCGGATAATATGCCGGATGCCGAAGCATTGCAGGAGCGTCACCGGGACGTCCGGGTGCGGATCGGGGTCGATCTGGAGCGTAAAATAATTCCTGAATTCATGCGCGGCGGCAATATGATTCTGCCCGCCGGATTTTTGCTTGACCGTGACGGCAGAGTGTTGTGGCGGGGCGAAGCGGTGGATCTGCCCGAAGCCGCCGGTAAGGCGTTGGCGGGTAAACTGGATAAAAAAGTTCAGCAGGAGGTATTTGCCCTGACGGATCAGCTGCAGCGCTCGCTGCGGGAGGGCAATATGGTGCAGATGCTGCGTCAGGCGGAACGGATATTTGCGGTCGAACCGGGCAACCCGTCGGCATTGCGGATGGCGGTTTTCGCCGCTGAATCGCTGCGCAACGAAAAACTGGCCTGGGATTTGACGATGCGGCAGCTGCAGCAATGCGGCGATCAGCCGCGGGTCAGTTTTACGGCGTTGGAATTGATTTTGCGTCACCGGTCACTGCGGCAGAAGCTGCCGGAATTGATCCGGGATTTTGCGAAACGCCCCTATCTGCCCCGGATGCGGTATGCGTTTGCGGATTTGCTGTTGAGCCATTTCCAGTTTGATATCGATGCGGTATTGGGCGCCAAACAGATCCTCGCCGGGACTCCGCTGGCATTGAATGCCCAACCGGAAGAGATGGCGGTGGTGCTGGCATTGCGGGCGAGATTATTTTATGCGCTGGGCGATCTTGCCGGAGCAGAAGCGGCACAGGCGGAGGCGGTGCAGTTGTATTCCCGTTCTCCTGACCGTGCCGGACGGCAGAATGCGGAAAAAATGCTCAAATTTTTCCGGACGTTATTGCAGGAAGCCAAAAAATGAATACCTCTGATAATATTGCCGCACCTGCCAGCGCCGTGGGCGGAGCCGTGACGGTGATCCGGATTTCCGGGCCGGATGCTCTGCATATCGGTAATAGCGTCTGGCAGGGTAAAGTACCGTTGAGCGATAAAAATAAACGCAAAATGCTGTTGGGCAATACCGCCGGCGATACGGCGTTGGCGGTTTATATGAAATCCCCGCACAGTTATACCGGTGACGATGTGGTGGAGTTGCAGTGCCACGGCGGGGCAGCGGCGGCGGCAAGTGTGATGAAATTGCTGCTGGCATCCGGCTGCCGGCTGGCGGAGCCGGGGGAATTCACCTACCGGGCGTTTGTCAACGGCAAACTGGATCTGCTGCAGGCGGAAGCGGTCGCTGATATTATTTCCTCCGGCAGTCAGGCGGCGCTCCATCTGGCGGAAAAACAGCTCGCCGGCTCTTTGAGCAGCCGGATCAATCAGCTCTGGGATGATTTGGCAACGTTGCGCTCTGAGTGCGAATCCCGGCTGGATTTTCCTGATGAAGAGTTGGATTTCGACGACGGAGTTCCTGCCAAACTGGCAGCGGCAGTGGCGGAAATCGACACGCTGCTGGCATCCGGTACTGCCGGAGCGATCATCCGGGACGGCGTGCGGGTCGTGCTTGCCGGGAAGCCCAATGCCGGGAAATCCAGTCTGCTCAACCGGATATTGGGTTATGACCGGGCGATCGTAAGTGCAATCCCCGGAACGACTCGGGATACGGTGGATTCCCATGCGGTGATCCGGGATATTCCGGTGAATTTGACTGACACTGCCGGGTTGCGGGAGAGTGACGACCCGGTGGAACAGCTCGGTATTGAGCGCTCATTCCGTTCCATCCGTGCCGGTGAGATCACGCTGTGGCTGCTGGATGCCAGCGCCGAAAATGCGGATGACGAACTTGCCTCGCTGGATCGGGAAGCGCCGGGAGTTATTGCCGTCTGGAACAAATGCGATCTGGTGCCGGATAAAAAATTACCATCCGCCGGAGTGCCGCAGGTGCAGATTTCAGCGGCGACCGGGGCAAATATTGAGACTCTGTTTGACGCATTTGAAGCTCAACTTGCCGGGGGACAACACTTCTCCATCCCCGAAACGGCAGTCAATGCCCGCAGTGCCGCATTGCTGGAGCAGGCGCGGCAGGCGGTGTTGCGTGCCGGAACCGCATTTGACGACGGAGATTTTGAACTTGCCGCCATGGAACTTGCCGAAGCGATCCACCAGACCGGACTTATCACCGGCAAAACCACTGCTCCGGATCTGCTGGACAAAATCTTTCACCGTTTCTGCCTCGGTAAATAATCATCCGGCGGCGTAAGTTCCTGCAAACACATCTGCATCCATCAACCGTCTGCAGAGTGCAAACCCGAACTGCGCTTGCACAAAAAACAGGACTGCCGCCTGGGCGACAGTCCTGAAGATTTTTTTCTGCCGGAAATCAGAGACCGATCAATTCGGTTTTGCCGGATTTGACGGATTCATTGGCAGTAATACCGATCAGCGCACTTCTGGCACCGGCATCGGAACCGGCAGCCAGACCGAGCGGATCGTCGCCGCCGGCGCCGAGGAGCAGGTCATACATGGCATAGTCGCCGCCGCCGTGCGGGGTGTCGATTTTCTCAAAGAGCTGCTCTTCCATGGTGATATTGCTGCGGGTGGTGCCGTGGT
>SUVU01000153.1 GCA_015061865.1 Lentisphaerota bacterium | reverse complement strand
GGACGGGTTATTAAAACAGCGGCAATTTCAGATGAAAGATCCGGACGATTCAATTTTCTGATGGAAAAACCATATTTTTTTGAAATCTTTCTTTTTAATATGCAAAACCATATCCAGAAAAATAGATACCATACGATCCAAACAAAGACCAACGTTGCAATCGCAGAACCGCAAATGTTCCAAAAACCATATTGACGAATGGAAAATAGAAGAACTGCAGTAAATAAGATCCAAAGAAGAATAGCTGCGATACAACCGCTCTTTTTCTCTGCCGGAGTTTCTATTGCACAAACTTCCGCCCAATATGCTTCCCGTTCCGGAGTATCTCGCCATTGCGGCAATTGCGGCGGCTTTGGTAATAGTGGGTATTTTGACCAGTCTGAGCTCATGTTTATTGTACTTACTTGATATTTTGTTTCGCCGTATTAACAGATGCAATCAAGGTTATTCTGATCTCTTTACAAAGGTTTTCAAGCCGCTCATATTCAGCATTGGGAATAATGTTTGTTTTGTTCAACAGCAAAAGCCAGTAACTTGTTTCGTTTGATTCTTTTAAAGCAATTTGAAGTTTTGAAACAAAATCTGCTTTGCCGTGAGCGTATTGGGCTTCGTGGATATTTGCCCCGATACTGGTTCCGGCTCTGCCGATTTGATTACAGATGATCGTTTCGTGCTGGCTTTTAAGGTATTTGACCAGATTCAGGATTTCAATCGCAAAGGCAACCGAGAGGTCAACAAGTTTATTTGAAGATTTTTCCATGAGAGTTTTCCTTTCAACAGTTAATATAACAAAGCAAGGTACTTATTGCAAGCGGAACTCTCATTTTTCATTTTCTCATCATATGAGCGAAGCGAATGCTTCATAGCTGAATGAAATGAAGCTGCTTCATATTGTGGAGCGGTAGCGAAACAATGCTTCATCGTCAGGCTTTTATGAAGCATTTTGCGGCGCTGCCGCAAAATATGAAGCGCAGCTTACGCTGCATGAAGCGCACCTGCGGTGCATGAAGCGCACCTGCGGTGCATGAAGCGAAGCCTGACGGCTTCATGTTTTTTTGCCCTCGGGCAAAAAAATGGTCGGGGTGGGGGGAGTCGAACCCCCGACATCTTGCTCCCAAAGCAAGCGCGCTAGCCACTGCGCTACACCCCGACTGAAACGGTTATATAAAATATCACCGCTACAACTTTTATTCAAGAGCTGTCAACGCATTTACGCTTGATTTTTTGCCATTTACGCTTATGGTGTAGTTGCAGAGGAGAATTGATCCGGAGCCGGAGGCAGCGGCGCAACCGCCCGGATCGCAACCAAAAGGAGGAGAAAATGAATTTGTTGGCAAAACGTGAACACGAAGTTCCGGCGGCTCTGGAAAAAGTCTTTCCGGGCGTTGATGAACTTGTCCGTTCCATGTTCGGACGCATGATCGAACCGGGAGCCGGATTGCTCCGCAGTTCGGTTTTTGATTCCCGTTGGGAGACGGAAGTCGGTGATAAAGATGTGACCGTGAAAATTTCCTGTCCGGGATGCCGCAACAGTGATTTCGACGTGGAAATTTCCGGAGATTTTCTCAACTTCAAAGTCCGTCACTCTGAAGACAAGAAAACCGAGTGTGCTTCACGTCATTATGTTTTCCGGGAGCGTTCCTGTGCCGAATACTCCGAGTGTATCAAACTGCCGGTACCGGTGTGCGGCGCAGACTCTAAAGCCAAATACGCCGATGGTGTCGTTACCGTGACGATCCCCCGCGATCTGCACAAAGAAGAACACCGCAAAGCAGTAAAGATAAAATGCGAAAAATAAAAGGAGTCACCTTATTATGTCTGAAGAGAAAAAACAAATTCCGGAAAAGTGTGAATGTATCCCCGTCCGTCCCGCCGCTGATGTGTGCGAAGAAGCCGACGGCATGGAAATTGCGTTTGAGATCCCCGGGTGCGCAGCTGACCAGGTGGAACTGGAGATCAAAGAAAGACTTCTGACTCTCAAAGCCAAAAGTTCTCTGCACCGCCGCGGCTTGCCGATCGTTTACAAACGTGCGTTTTATCTCTCTGAAGCCGTGGATACCGGCGGGATCAAAGCCAAAGTTGCTGACGGTGTACTGACGATCTTTGTGCCGAAATCAGAGAGTGCCAAAACTCACCGTATCACCGTTGAGTAATCCGGAACCAACAGAAATTGCGCCGCCGCTCCGCCCGGTTCGCCGGACGGAGTTGTTTTATTTTGGGGGCAATCCTGCCGGCAGCGGGGCAGGGGCGGTGCTGCGCTGATAATTGACCGCCGGAGTGCCGAAAAGCATTGCTGCACCGATCTTATGACCTTGGGGAACGCCGGCAATGCGGCGCAGTGCCGGGATCAATTTGAACGCATATTCCGCAAATCCGCACCAGCAGGTGCCGACACCGAGAGTTTGTGCCATCAGGTCAAACTGGGTGAGCGCAATAAACGGATCGGCGTGTTTGCAGGGCGATTTTTTGGAAACTGTAACCACGATCAAATGCGGAGCATTGCGGTAAATCACATCATCGCCATCCATGATCGCACTGAAAAAACGTTTGTATCTGGGGAGAAAAATCCCCATAATGCCGCTTTTTATCAACCGCTTCAACCATTTATTGGTCACTTCCCGGCACGCCGCCACCTCGTCCGGCCCGGCGACGAAAAACTGTAATCCCCGGGCATTGCACCCGGTCGGTGTCCAGTTCAGGGAATCGATCAGTTTGTCCATCACCTCCGGGGGTAGAGCCTGCGGCAAAAAGTGCCGGATACTGCGCCGCTGCCGGATCAAATTAAGCATTGTTTCCGGGGCAGGGGGAGTTGACAACGGCGCACAATCTGCCGGAGAAACTCCATTGATGCTCAATGCTCCGTGCGGACATATCGCCAGACAATGTTGACAGTTTATGCAAATATTTTCACCGTTTGCAGCAAAATGCACTCCGGTGTCATCACAAGTCAGCGCATGAACGGTGCAATCTTTTACGCAAAGTCCGCACCGGGTACAGCGTTCGGGATCAATACACAAATTTGACTTCATTACCCAATCTCCTTTTTTATGCAATATATACCCGCCGGAGAGAGATTTCAATGCAATCACTCTAAATCAGTGACGGATATTGTGCGTTTGCACCGCAAAAAGCGGTTGCATTTCGACTCTGGCAGGTTATATTATTGCAGCAGATCAACAGAAAGGGATGCAATGATGTATATAGATTTTCACGCTCACTTCAACTCCACCGACTCCGGTGAAATCGCCGCATTTGTGAAAAATTGCGAAAAAAATCAGACCCGGGCAGTGATGACCGGCGGCAGAATGGGCGACCATCAATATGCCACATTGGAAGAAATCAGCAAAGCGTGCCGGGAATATTCCGATTGGCTGCTGCCCGGGGCGAAAATCGATCAATGGAACACCCCGCCGGATGTTTCCCAAATCCGCAAAATAAAAGATATGGGCTTTGTGGTGGCAAAATTCATCTGTCCGTATTATGCGTATGACCATGACTTGTATATGCCGATTTACGAAGAGTGTGAAAAACTCGATCTGCCGGTGCTGTTTCATACCGGGATCCACCGCCCTACCGAGGATGACCGCAAATACCGGATCCCGTCGCTGCTGAATATGGATCCGCTGCGGTTGGACCGTATCGCCCGGTCGTTTCCCGATTTGCGGATCGTGGCGGCGCATCTGGGAACTTCGTTTTACC
>SUVU01000152.1 GCA_015061865.1 Lentisphaerota bacterium | reverse complement strand
CGGCGGTGTCGGCACTCACGGCGGCGGGGCGTTCTCCGGTAAAGACCCCTCCAAAGTTGACCGTTCAGCGGCGTATTTCTGCCGTTATATCGCCAAAAACCTGGTGGCGGCGAAACTGGCGTCCAAATGCGAGATCCAGGTCGCTTATGCCATCGGCGTAGCTCAGCCGTTGAGCATCAACGTTGACACCTACGGCACCGGCAAATTGGAAAACGATTCCGACCTGGAAAAAGTCGTCCGCAAAGTTTTTGACCTGCGCCCGGCGAAAATCATCGAGGCTTTGGATCTCAAACATCCGGGCAACGGCTGGTGCTATGCAGATACGGCGGCTTACGGTCACTTTGGCAGAAACATTTTCCCGTGGGAAAAATGTGATAAAACTGCCGAACTGCAAGCCGCAGCAGCGGAATTTCTCAAGTAATTCCGGCGGCGGTGTCACGATGAAATTCAGCCTGCTCGGAGTCGGTTCGCCGCTGGTGGATTTATCCGTGCAGGTTTCGGACGGATTTCTTGCCGGCCACGTCCCCGGCAAAAAAGGCGGCACGCTCAACATCACCGATGCTGAACGTGCCGATTTATTGTCGCTATTGGGCAATCAATACCTGACTGTGGCCGGAGGTGCGGCGGCAAATACGATCATGGCGGCAGCCGAATTGGGGCTGAATACCACATTGCTGGGCAAAGTCGGAAACGACCGGGAAGCAGAAATTTTCCGGCAGGCGTTGCTGGATTCCGGCGCATCAACGTCCGGACTGTTGACCGACAGCACTGCGGCAACCGGATATTGTCTGGCACTGGTGACTCCGGATGCGGAACGGACGATGCGTTCCAATCTGGGCGCTTCGCTCCATGTCACGCCGGCAGATGCAGAAAAGTTTGACTTTTCCGCATTTGACTGGGTGTTGCTGGAGGGTTACTTCATCGGCACAGAGTTTTTTGATGCGGTTTTGGCCCAATCAATTGGCGCCGGATGCAAAATCGCCCTTGACCTTTGCAGTTTTGAACTGGCGGAGAAATTCCGGGATAAATTTCTCCGGGTCATAAAAAAAATTGATCTGCTCTTTGCCAACTTTGAGGAGGCTTCAGCGTTGACCGGAGTCGCTGAATTGGAATCGTTGACTGCCGCACTTGGCAATTTTCCCGGCATGACCGCCCTCAAACTCGGAGCTGCCGGATCAATGGTGATCACAAACAATGCTCTGATCAAAGTCCCGGCAGCAAAAACTGACCGGGTGGTGGATACGACTGCCGCCGGAGATTACTATGCCGCCGGATTTTTCTATGGTCTGGCGCATGATTTCACTCCGGAAAAATGTGCCGTTGCCGCCGCGCTGACCTCGGCAGAGATCGTCAGGCATCACGGCACCAAATTAACTGAAAATATTTGGCATAATTTAATAACAGCAATGGAGAAAATTTGAGATGAACTACAAAGTAAAAGACATTTCACTGGCTGACTTCGGACGCAAAGAACTTGCCATCGCCGAACACGAAATGCCCGGTCTGATGGCGACCAGAAAAAAATACGGCCCCTCCAAACCGCTTGCCGGAGTGAAAATTTCCGGCAGTCTGCACATGACGATCCAAACCGCCGTGCTGATCGAAACATTGGTGGAACTCGGTGCCGATGTCCGCTGGGCAAGCTGCAATATTTTCTCCACGCAGGATCACGCCGCCGCTGCCATTGCCGCCGCCGGAGTACCGGTTTTTGCCTGGAAAGGCGAAACTTTGCAGGATTACTGGGAATGTACTCTCGCCGCCCTCACCTGGGATGACGGCAGCGGGCCGGATCAGATCGTGGATGACGGCGGAGATGCGACACTGCTGATCCACCGTGGCGTTGCCGCTGAAAAAGATCCCTCCATCCTCGATGTGCCGACTGATGTGGAGGAAATGCAGATCATCAACGCCCTGCTGAAACGGGAACTTGCCCGGCATCCCGGCCGCTGGAGCAAACTTGCCGCCAATATCAAAGGCGTTTCAGAAGAAACGACTACCGGAGTCCACCGTTTGGAACAGATGATGAAACGCGGCGAACTGCTCTTTCCGGCGGTGAATGTCAATGACTCGGTTACCAAAAGCAAATTCGACAATATTTACGGCTGCCGCCACAGTTTGACCGACGGTATCAAACGGGCATTGGATGTGATGCTTTCCGGCAAAACCGTCATGGTCTGCGGTTACGGCGACGTGGGCAAAGGCTGTGCTGAAGCCATGCGCAATGAGCGTGCCAGAGTGCTGGTCAGCGAAGTTGATCCGATCTGCGCCCTTCAGGCATGTATGGCAGGATTTCAGGTTTGCACCGTGGAGGATGCCCTGCCCCAGGCGGATGTTTACGTCACCTGCACCGGCAACTGCCATATCATCACCATTGAACAGATGAAGCAGATGAAAGATCAGGCGATCGTTTGCAACATCGGACACTTTGACAACGAAATCGAAGTTGCGGCGCTGGAAAATTGCCCCGGCGTGAAAAAAACAGTCATTAAAGACAGCTCCTGCCCGGTAAGTGCCTACACCTTCCCGGATGGGCACACCATCTATTTGCTGGCAGAGGGCCGTCTGGTCAACCTCGGCTGCGCCACCGGACACCCATCATTTGTCATGTCCAACAGTTTCACCAATCAGGTATTGGCGCAAATCGATATTGCTTCGCATCCTGACCGGGCAGTCGGGGTTTACCTCATCGACAAAAAACTCGACGAGGAAGTCGCCCGGCTGCATCTGGAAAAGCTCGGTGCCAAACTGACCACCCTCACCCAAGAGCAAGCCGATTACATCGGTGTTTCCGTGGATGGCCCATTCAAAAACGACACCTACCGGTACTGATGTCCCCCCGGGATGAGGCTTGAAAACCTCATCCCGGTTTCAGTTACAAGCCGTTTATGGTTTCGGTATTGCGATCGACAATGCCGGAGTTGAAATAAGTATTTTTCAGCGCCGCCGCCGATGCTGCAGGATAGCTTGATTTGCACGGCACGGCATCAGGGGCGGCAGATTTCAAGTGATAATCCAAATAAATAACCCCGGCACGGTTCTGATGGCGGAAAAATGCCGCCCGGTTCACTGCCATACTTCCAGCCTGATAATTGCCGGAACTGTTTTCGGCATCGCACGCATAACAAAGATGACCGAAATTCTCCACCAGCAGTGCAGTTTGAGCAGTATTACGGAAACGGGAAATTTTTATACCGTAACTTTTGCCATTGACCGTTTCAGTGGCGATCCGGTAATTCAATCCGTAATTAGTGGCAACTTTCACCGCCGGGTCATCGGACGGACAGCGCAAAACTTCTACATTTTTCTGCGAAGCATCCTGCTTGTTCAGATAGTATTCCACTACAGCATCCAACCAGTTTGAAGCATTTGCCGTCCCGCTGCTGCCAACTCCGTTAAAACCGTTAGGCAAATTGTTCAGACACGGCAGATAACCCTCAAAATCATTGGCATAAAAATTATATACCATTCCAAGCTGTTTCATATTGGCATTGCATCCGGTTCCCCGTGCCCGTTCCCGGGAATTCTGCAGCGTGGGCAGCAATATCGCCGCCAGAATAGCAATTATTGCAATAACGACAAGCAGTTCTATTAAAGTGAAACCGTGTGCGGGGGACAAGGAAAACTTTCTTTTCCCGTGAAAAGAGAGTTTTCCCTTTCCCCCGCGCCCCTTTTCTCTTTCAAAGAAAAGCGAAATACTTTTTTTGAAAAAA
>SUVU01000032.1 GCA_015061865.1 Lentisphaerota bacterium | reverse complement strand
CTTGCAGTCTGCAAGCGGGTTATTTGCAGACCGGTTGCGAGCCTCTTCGAGGCGAGCGCGCAGTCCGCATGCGAATGAACTGTGCGAAGCATTGCTGAGCAACAGCGGCAAGCGCAAGCGCCGCCGATGAGCGGAGGACGAGCAGGAGAGCCTTTACAACCCCCGGTTGTAAAGGCGAATGTAAATTGTACTGAATCTGACGTCTCCACGCCATAGGAGAGTCACGCCCCCTCAAGCCAAGCGGTGTGAAAGTCTCCAAACATCCGCCGCAAGCGGAAAAGGTGGGGTTTGGGGAGGAAAACCTCACCGTGTGGGGTTTCCCTCCCCAAGCGTAACCACGCTCGCATCCCCTCCACGCCGCCCGCAGACTGCATAAAAAAAGGAGCTGTTTGGCAATAACCAGTTTTTGGTGTGTGCATGGTTTAAAAAACACAACTGCGGGCAGAGTGCTTAAAAAAAGTTGGCATTGGACAATTTGTGTGCTATATTATAGAGTGTATAGTTATTTTCCAATTATCGGGGAGATTTTGCAATGTCCGAATACATGTTCAAAGGACTTGATTCTTATGATACTCCCGCCGGGCATCCGGTGGCGACCTGGTTCAAATTGCTGTTCCGCAGCCGGTGGTATTTCTACTACCGCAACTTCCGCACCTTTATCCGTACCGGCAAATGCGGGTCAAAAGGTGAACTTGACGGCGAAATGCAGATCCACTTTTCCAATGACAACATCCGTCTGGTCGAGGATTGCGGCGGCACAGTTCACCTGCGCGGCTTGAATAATCTGCGGGATCTCAACGGTGAACCGGTGGTCATCATCGGCAACCACATGAGTCTGCTGGAAACGGCGGCGCTGCACGCAATCATCCGCGAGTATGTGGACTTCTCATTTGTGGTCAAAGAGTCGCTCTACGACATCCCTTACATGCGGGATATTCTGAAAGCTCTGGGGGCGATCCCCGTGACCCGTGCCAACCCCCGGGAAGACCTGAAAAAAGTGTTGACCGACGGCAAAAAAGTGTTGGAATCCGGCCGTTCGATGGTGGTGTTCCCGCAATCCACCCGTACCAGATTTTTTGATGAGGAGCAATTCAACTCCATCGGTATCAAACTGGCAAAATCCGCCGGTGTCCGGGTCGTGCCGATGGCATTGAAAACTGATTTTCTGGAGTGCGGCAAACTTATCCGTGACCTCGGTCCGATCTATCCGCAGCGCCCGGTGCGGTTTGAATTCGGCGCCCCGCTGACCATCACCGGCAACGGTCAGGAGCAGCAGAAACAGGTCGTGGAATTTATCAAAGCCGCATTTGTCCGCTGGGAAGAAAGCGAAAAACAGGTGTTGTCATGAGTTTGAGACCGGCATGGTTCAAAAAACTGGCAGTTCTGCTGCTGGCACTGGCAGGTTTCACCGCCGTAAACGTTTATGCTTTCGGCAATGAGATGAAAAATCTCACCGAAAATGACTTCAAACGGCTGCGGGCGGACTCGTGGCGTGCCGTGGGCAATACTCTGATCATCGAAGGAAACGTTTTCCTGCCGGTGAAAAATTTTGAGATCTACGCCGATCAAATGGTCATCAATATGACCAATAAAGACTTTGAAGCCAGCGGCAATATCCGTTTTTACCGCTGGGTCAGGGGCAAAGTCAACACCAATGCCAAAGAGCTGGGTGATATTGAAAAACGTGCCAACACCTTTATCCACAGTGTGAAACGCACCGTTTCGCCGTGGGGCGAGGTCAATTATTCGGCGGACGTCTCCTATCAGAGTGACCAGATCACTGCAGATAAAATTTCCGGCAACCTGGCGACCAGTTTTTTCCAGTTTGAGAATCTTTCGCTGCGGTATCTGACCTTTGTCTGCCGTGCCGAACGTGCCGAACGGCGCTCCGACGGCGTGACGATCATCAAAAACGGTGAAATTTCCTCGTGCAGCTATCTGGAATCCAACAATGCCCACCACAGCATTGCGGCAGCAGAGATCCGCCTGACTCCGCATGAAGCGAAATTTTATGAGCTGAAATACGCCGATTTTGACCGGGGCGACTGCTCGGTGCTGCTGCTCAACGGCACGGTCAAAATTGACGGTGGCCCGGTGTTGTGTATGCCGGTGTTTTACAAGCCCAAAGATGAATCGCCGGGGATTTGCGGTATCCAGTACGGCAGTTCCGGCGACTGGGGCAATTATATCAACTTGTACCGCCGTATTTCGTTCTCCGATGCCCCCAATTTCAGGGTGAAACTGCTGGCGGACTGGTATGAACGGCGCGGTTTCGGCTACGGTGTGGACGGTACGCTTCACACTGCCGAGAGCCGCACGGACTTTTTCGCCTACTCCATTTACGACAAAAATCAGTACCGCACCGATGATTACGACGATTACCGGCTGGAAGTGCCGCATAACCGGTATGATTTCCGCATCAGCAACATCACTCACCTCACTCCGCGACTGGATTTCCGCGGCTCGTTTGAGTACCAGAGCGATTTGTATGTGCGTCGTGACTTTTTCCGTTCCGAATACAACCGCGACCCGCAGCCGGCGACATTTCTGGCACTGGAGCAGCAGTTTGACCACTTCAGCGCCTCGCTGTACGCCCGGTTCCGGGTGAATGACTTTATGACCACCGTGGAAAAGCTCCCGGAACTGCGTTTTGATGTGCCGCGCCAGCAGATCCTGGACAGCGGATTTTACTATCAGGGCGATCTTTCGGCGGCGTATATGAAAATGAAATGGATCGATTTTGACATCGAACCGAAAATCGCCAATTACTCCAAATTGCGGGATTATGATACATTCCGGCTGGATACGACCCATTTCCTCTACTATCCGCTGGCGACCGGATACTTCACCTTTGTCCCCCGTGCCGGGGTCAAATTGACGGTCTATTCCGATTCGAGCAAGCACAAAGTTTCCACGGATGAGCTGATCACGATGTTTACCGCCGCCGATCCGGAGGGATGGGGCAGAGAAAAGTTCACCGGATATGACGAAAAAGGCGGCTCCAAAGTGCGGCTGGCGGCGGAATTGGGCTTCGAACTCTCCACCAAAATCCACAAAACCTGGCAGAATGTCCGGAGCAATCTTTTGCAGCTGGACGGTCTGCGCCACATCATGCAGCCGTATGTGAATTATACTTTTATCCCCAAACCGACGGTCGATCGGGATAAACTGCTCTTTTTCGACGACATCGACCGGATCGATGAGCAGAATTTTTTCCGTCTGGGGTTGATAAACCGCCTGCAGACCCGGGGCGAAAGCGGGATCGAAACACTCTTTCGCATGGAGAATTTCTGGGATATCCACATGGGCAAACAGGATGGCATGAGTGCGCTGGGAAATTTCGGTACGATCCTTTCCATGCGTATACTTAAAGGCTTGACCATCAACACCAAAATCCTTATTGATGTCAGCAATGACGGCGAGATCAAGGATACTTACCGCAACGGCCGCAACGTCGGCAAAACCGGTCTGGCGCAGGATTGGCTGAATATGTGGAATTTCAACATCACCTACGCCCCGGCAAAAAACTGGAAATTCACCGCCGGTTACAACTACATCCGCCCCTACCGGGTACGCAGTGCCTATTCGATGGGTTCGACTTTGACCATGATCAATGCGGCAAGTTATTTTGACAGTTATTACGACGATACCGAGGAGGAATTCTACATCGGCGGTACCATGCCGCTGACTCCCGACCACCGCACGCTCGGCACATTCAGAGTCAGTTACGACGTCCCCAAAGGCAGTATCGACGACATCCGGTTTGCCATTATCCGGCAATTCCACTGCTGGCAGCTGATCGCCACGCTGGGTTTTGAGCGTGAATACGGCCGCAACGATCCCAACTGGGATGTGGAATACTCGATTTCCGCCAATCTGACCGGTTTGAATCCGGAATTGAATTCAGTGCAGAACAGCGTATTGCGCAATGTCGAGTCGATGACGCGGCACGGCTTCAAACTTTGATACAGGAGTGCGAAAAGTAAAATGTTTATTGTCACCGGAGCAGCCGGTTTGATCGGCAGTGCCATGATCTGGCAGTTGAACCGCAGCGGGATCAGCGATATTCTGGCGGTGGATCATCTGGGAGCGACCACGGACAAGTGGAAAAATCTTGCTCCGCTGGCGTTTGACGACTATCTGGAACGGGAAGATTTCCGTGCCAAACTGCACAGCGGCGCATTTACCGGACGCAAAATCGACGGTGTCATCCATCTGGGGGCATGTTCGGCGACCACGGAACGTGATGCCTCGTATCTGGTGGACAATAATTTCCGTTATACTGCAGAACTGGCGGAGTATTGCACGGCGAATAATATCCGCATGGTCTACGCCTCCAGCTGTGCCACTTACGGCAACGGTGAAAACGGTTACGCTGACGATGAGAACACCATTGAAGCGCTGCGCCCGCTGAATATGTACGGTTACAGCAAGCAATTGTTTGACCTCTGGGCGAAACGCCGGGGGATGCTGAAAACGCTTGCCGGGTGCAAATTTTCCAACATCTACGGCCCCAACGAAGCGCATAAAGGCAATATGCGCAGCGTGGTGATGCGCAGCTGGGAACAGATCACGGCGACCGGCAAAATGGAGTTGTTCCGTTCCTACCGCAAAGAATATGCCGACGGCGAACAGCTGCGGGATTTTCTCTATGTCAAAGATGCGGTCAAAATGGTCGAATTCCTTTTCAACAGCGGTGCCGGCGGCATTTACAATGTCGGCAGCGGCACTCCGGAAAGCTGGAACAAACTGGTCGGCGCCGCCTTTGCCGCACTGGATAAACCGGTGAATATCAGTTATATCGAAATGCCCGAATCCCTGCGTGACCGCTATCAGTATTATACCTGCGCCAAAATCGACAAACTGCGGGCTCTGGGTTACGATGCTCCGGTAACGCCGCTGGCGGATGCCGTGGCGGATTATTTGCAGAATTACCTCAATAAAGATCTGCATCTGGGCGATGAGTGATCCCGGCACGCTGGAAAAAGTCCTGACCGCTGCCACGGCGGCGGTGACGGCGATCGACAGCGGCAAAGCCAGTCTGGACGATGTACTTGACCGCAGTGCGTTGGAGTACCGGCGCACGCTGGAACATCTGCTGTTGAATCTTTTCCGTTTCCGCAAAAGCGTCCGCAAACAATGGCTGGTTTTCTGTCAGCGTCAGCCGGCGCCGGAAATCGCCGCATTGCTGGATACGGCGTTGAGCCAATGCCGCTTTCAGAGTGCCGTTGCCCCGCAATCCGTGGTCAACGTCGCAGTTTCGCTTGCCAAACGCCGCCGGGCGGATAAATTCGTCAATGCCGTCATGCGAAAAGCTCTTGGTGCCGGGTGGACGGCTCCGGATCAGGCGGCGGATATTCTGCCGGATGACGTGTTGAAGTGGTGGCAGCACCATTTTTTACCGGCTGAAATCGAAAAATTTGCCGCATTATTCATCAGCGAGGCCCCGTTCACGTTCCGGTTGTGCTGCGATGCCGCCATGCCGGAAAATTGTACGCTGCTCCCGGCGGACGGCAAATTCCGCTTTGCCGCCGGCAACGGCAGGGAGATCCTCGCTTCGGAAGCGTTCCGGCAGGGTAAATATTATGTGCAGGACCCGGCGGCGGCAATGGCAGTATCACTTGCCGCAGATAAAATTTCTGCCGCAGGTTCGGTGCTGGATCTCTGCGCCGCCCCCGGTGGCAAATCGCTGCTCATGGCTGAATTGCTCGCTCCGGCAGCACAATTGACCGCCGCCGACCGTTCAGCACGCCGCCAGCAGCTGACCGCTGAAAACTTCCGGAAATTTCAGGTCAACGGCAACATCATCACCGCCACTCCGGAAAAGATTTGCGGGCAGTTTGAAGTGGTTTTCGCTGATGTTCCCTGCTCCAATACCGGCGTTTTCCGCCGCCGTCCGGATGCGTTGTGGCGCTTTTCAGAGTCCAAGTTGAAGGATGTAATGAAATTGCAGCGGCAGATCCTCACCGCCGCATTGCCGCTGGTTGCTCCCGGCGGCACGCTGGTGTGCAGTACCTGCAGTATCGACCCCGTTGAAAACGACGCTCTGGTGCAAATCGCCCTGGCCCGGGGCTTCACTCTGGAAAAATCCCGCACTCTGCTTCCCGACACCACCTGCGACGGCGCATTCGCCGCCGTTTTATCCCGGTAAAAAGATTACATCGGCTGTTGAGTGGCAAGTTTGCCTTCACGGCCGGGGAACGGGGTGAGCTGCATGATGCCTGCCGGAGCAGAATCTTTGACTTCGGCGGCGATTTCACCCAGCGGCACGACCCGGTAGCCGCGTTTGATCACGGCATCAAGGTATTGCTCAAATTGTCCGGCACAGCGGCCGCCCTCGGCTTCAGCGTGGATCGTCAGGACGTTAAGTTCTGAATCTTTGAGCAAAGAGAGCTGGAAATCATTATAATTTTCATCGGTAACGCCGTCACGCCCCAACGCTTCATCGTAGGTCGGCAGAGTTACCGGGATCTGCAGCTGGTCAAGTTTCTCACCGTTGACCACCGGATAAAACGGCGCAAAGCCGCGGCAATCGCTGTTATAGGTAAAATCATACGCCGCTTTGACTTGCAGCAGCAGATCATTGGTGCGCCACCCCGGGGCGGCACTGGTTTTGACACTGCTGCCGAGGATTTTGGTCAGCATCTCCATACCCCGACCGATCTCACGGTGCATGGATTTTTCGCTCATCACATCCAGTTTTGCCTGGGCAAAGTGGTGATCGTAAGCGTGAAATCCGGCTTCATGTCCGGCATCGACGGCGGCTTTCATCACTTTGCCGTGATGTTTACCGATCCCGGGGCCGGGCCATGCCGTACCCATGAATACGATCTCCGGCCCGTAAAGACCGGCGGCATTGGTGCGGAGCATTTTCCAGAGAAATGACGGTTTCAGCAGCCGCCACAAATGGCGCCCCATATTATCCGGCCCCACGGAAAAGTAAAATGTGCCGCGCACATGATATTTATCCAGAATTTCGCAGAGCCGGGGCACTCCGCGGCCGGTGCCGCGGAAAGTGTCCACGTCGATACGCAGTGCCAGCGTTTTCTGCATGGCTTACCGCTTGAATTCGCCGGATTTGATCGCTTCGTTCAGGAAGAAGTCCAGCGTGGTTTCGATGGATTGTTCCAAACCGATTTTCGGCTCCCAATCCAGCAGTTTTTTGGCGTTGCGGATGCTCGGCACCCGGTGCTGGACGTCCTGATAGCCTTTGCCGTAAAAGGCACCGGAATCAATCACGATGAAACCGGCAAACGGCGGAAATTCTTTACGCAGCGGATGCTCGTCGAATTTTTTGACCAGCAATTCTGCCATTTCTTTGATGCTCGCCTCGTTTTCCGGATGGCCGATATTGATGATTTTGCCGTCGCATTTGCCGTCTTTGTTCTCGATGATCCGGAACAGCGCCTCCACGCCTTCAGCGATATCCACGAAACAGCGTTTCTGCTCGCCGCCGTCGATGAGCTGGATCGGGGAACCCTGCACCAGATTGAGGATCAGCTGGGTGATCGCACGGCTGCTGCCGATACGGGCGCTGGTCAGACTGTCCAGACGCGGTCCGATCCAGTTGAAAGGACGGAAAAGCGTGAAACGCAGCTGACCTTTGGCGCCATACGCCCAGATCACGCGGTCAAGGAGCTGTTTGCAGGTGGAGTAGATCCAGCGCTGCATGTGGATCGGACCGGTGATGAGTTTGGAGTTATCCTCGTCAAACTGCGGGTCTTCGCACATACCGTAAACTTCGCTGGTGGAGGGGAAAATGATCCGTTTATTGTACTTCACGCAGTAGCGGACGATGCGGAGGTTTTCCTC
This sequence comes from Lentisphaerota bacterium, assembly GCA_015061865.1. Taxonomy (GTDB): domain Bacteria; phylum Verrucomicrobiota; class Lentisphaeria; order Victivallales; family Victivallaceae; genus UBA1784. The sequence goes on along the minus strand of SUVU01000032.1, from coordinate 13,988 downwards.
AAAGTCCAGCTCGAACACCCGCAGCGGGTTGCGGGTATATTCGATCGGAGTGGCGATGGCGACCAGCGGCAGCACGATGTCACATTTGCGGATGTGGTACTCGATCCATTCACGGTGGATGGAAATATCGCCTTCACGGAAGTTGAATCCGGGACGGTCGAGCAAATGGGTGATGTAATTGCTGCGCAAGTCCAGACCGTAAACTTCATAATCGCCGCTCTGGAGCAATCTTTCGCTGATCCAGCTGCCGATAAAGCCGTTGACACCGAGGATCAGGACGCTCTTTTTGCGGGAAGCGGCTTTCAATTTTTTCGGGTCGGAGTTCCAGGTCATATTGGGAACGATGCGGCCTTCAGCGGCGAGCTGTTCGCCGGTCTGGAAAATACCGTTTTCAAACTCACCGGCGGTGATTTTCAGCGCATCTTTGCCGCAGGCGACGGTCAGCGGAGCCGAGGAGATCACCGTACCGGCAGCGACATTGCCGGGATTGGCAACTTTTTCCGCGCCCCAGATGAAGCATTTGCGGTCGCCGAGGAAACTGAATGCACCCGGATAAGGACGGGTGACGGCACGGATGAGGTTGCGTACTTCATCGGCGCTTTTGTTCCAGTTGATTTCACCGTCGGCAGGTTTTCTGCCCGGGAACACGGTCGCCTGCAAATCATCCTGGGCGATACGCGGAGCAGTGCCGTTTTTGAGCTGCGGCAGCACGTTTTTCAACATGGTATGGGCGGCGGCAACGGCTTTGTCGAACAGGGTTTTGGCGGTGTCACAATCGGAAATCGCAACTTTTTCCTGCGCGATGATGTCACCGGCATCGGGAGCTGCGGTCATGTAATGCAGCGTCACGCCGGTCTCTTTTTCGCCATTGATAAGCGCCCAGTTGATGGGCACTCTGCCCCGGTATTTCGGCAGCAGTGAGCCGTGCAGATTGATACAGCCGTGTGCCGGAACCGCCAGCAGTTCCCGTTTCAGCAGATTGCGGTAGTAGAAACTGAAAATGAAATCCGGCGCCATCGCTTTGATCCGGTTCACCCACACCGGGTGGTTGATGTTTTCCGGGGCGAACACCGGAATACCTCTGGAACCGGCGAATTCTGCCACCGAATCAAACCAGACGTTTTCATTGGGATTGTCCCGGTGGGTAAAGACCGCACTGATCTCAAACCCGGCATTCAGCAATTCCTCGATCCCGGCACACCCCATGTTGTGATAAGCAAGCACGACACACTTCATATAAACGTCCATCCTATATTATTTTATGGATAATGATACTACCAATGAGATAATATAACTGTTCAGAATATCTTTTTCCAGTGGCAATAGATATTTTTAGAGCAAAAGATCACTGTTTTCGCTGTTCATGCCGCCGTTACGGTTGTTCCCGGGGGTGAAATCGCTCCATTCGCCCTCTGCGCCGTCATCTCTGGACAGGACGGTGATTTTGCGCTCCAGCGAAGCAAGTTTGCTCCGGCAGTACTCAGTCAGCACTCTGCCGCGCTCAAAACCTGCCATCAACTCCTCCAGCGGCAAGCCGCCGTTTTCCATTTTCGCCACGAGAGTTTCCAACTCCGCCAGCGCCGTTTCAAACGGCATGGCTTTGATATCATCGGGAAACTGTATTGCTGCCATAAATCCTCCGTACAAAAAACTGTTGATACTTGTGGAAAATATAATGCCGGATTTTGAATATTACAAGTGCTCCTGCCACTTGAATAACTGCAAAACAGCAGTATATTGTATTTAGTGGAAAAAACTCAATTTGAAAGGAAAAAAATCATGAAAAATCTGGACATCTACCGTTGCAGCCATTGCGGTCTGCAAGTCGAAGTCACCGCCGCCGCCCCGATCAATGCCCCGGTCTGCTGCGGCGAAGCCATGAAACTGCAGAACCCCAATACCGATGAGACCGGCGCCAAAGAAAAACATATCCCCGTGCTGACCGATCACGAGGGCGGGATCCTGGTCAAAGTCGGCGAAGTCACCCACCCGATGACCGAAGAACACTACATCGAATGGATCGAAGTCATCAACGGCAATTACGTCAACCGTTACCACCTCAAACCCGGTGATCTGCCGCAGGCGGCGTTTTATGTGGCACGCTCCCCGAAACTCATCGTCCGCGCCAGCTGCAACATTCACGGCGTCTGGCAGATGAAATAAGCGTTTGAATTTTCCGTTTCCGGCGTTATATTATGCGTCGAACCAACGTAAATTTTAACGCCGGAAAAGGTAAAATATGAAAAGTTTTTATAACGCTGAACAAATTTCCCCCAATGTCTGGTGGGTCGGAGTGGTCGACTGGAGTGTCCGCAATTTCCACGGCTATCTGACCAACCGCGGTACGACTTACAACGCTTTTTTGATCATCGACGAAAAAATCACGCTGATCGACACCGTCAAAAGCGGCTTTGAAGCCGAAATGCTCGAACGCATCGCCACGGTCATCCCGCCGGAAAAAATCGACTACATCGTTTCCAACCACGCCGAACCGGATCACTCCGGAGCTTTGGCAAATGTCATCGCCGCCGTCAAACCGGAAAAAGTGTTCGCTTCGGCAGTCGGTGCCAAAACTTTGCAGGCGTATTACGGTATTGAAACCGAAGTCGTCGGTTCTTCATTGAGCCTCGGCGCCGGGTCGCTCGCTTTCGTGGACACCAAAATGCTCCACTGGCCGGACAGCATGATGAGCTTTTACGACCGGGACGGAGTGCTGTTTTCCCAGGATGCTTTCGGCATGCATCTGGCACACAGCAAACTCTGGGCAGATGAGATCGACGAGAACATCCGTGACTACGAGATGACCAAATATTACGCCAATATCATCAATAATTACAGCATGAAAGTCACGGCACTGCTGGATGCTTTCCCCGGACTGAATCTGGATGTCAAAATCATCGCTCCCGACCACGGCCCGCTGTACCGGAAAGATTTCGGCAGAGTGTTTGAAATGTACCGGAATCTGGCGGCACAGAAACCGGCATGCCGTGCCACGGTGGTTTTCGCGACCATGTGGCACTCCACGGAAAAACTTGCCCGGGCTTTTGCCGACGGTGTCCGTGCCGCAGGCGTGGAAGTCAATATCATCGACCTCGCCGTCAGCGAACGCAGCGAAGTAATGACCGCCGTCGCCCAAAGCGGCTTGATCGCATTCGGCGCACCGACGATGAATAATCAGGTTTTCCCGGCAATGGCTGACGTGCTTACTTACGTCAAAGGACTGAAACCGCAGCACAAACTGGGGTTCGCATTCGGCTCCTGCGGCTGGAGCGGCGAAGGGGCTAAATTCATCGCCGCTGAACTGGAAGCCATGAAATTTGAACTGCCCTGTCCCATGCTTCAGGCACGATATATGCCCACAGAAGCTGAATTGAAAACCGCATTTGAATCCGGAAATACTTTGGCAGCAATGCTTAAAGAAAAAACCAAATAAAGGAGAATAACTATGAAAAAGTATGTTTGCAATGTCTGCGGTTACGTTTACGACCCCGCCGAAAACAACAATGTCGCTTTTGAAGACCTGCCGGCAGATTGGACCTGCCCGATGTGCGGCGTCGGCAAAGAAGACTTCTCCGAAGCATAATCCGCTTGGAGTCAGGGAGCTGTTGCAAAACAGCTCCTTTTTTTATGCAGTCTGCGGGCGGGGGGAATGGAGGCGGACGTGGTTCCGGCGGGCAGTCTGCGGGCGGGGTGAGTGGATGCAGGATGTGGTTCCGGCGGGCAATCTGCGGACGGTTGATTTTGATATTTTGCGGGGTTACGCTTGGGGAGGGAAACCCCACACGGTGAGGTTTTCCTCCCCAAACCCCACCTTTTCCGCCCGCTGCCAATGGGTGTGGACGTTTGTACCGTTTGGCTTGAGGGGGCGTGACTCTCCTATGGCGTGGAGACGTCAGTTTCAGTACTATTTACATTCGCCTTTACAACCGGGGGTTGTAAAGGCTCTCCTGCTCGTCCTCCGCTCATCGGCGGCGCTTGCGCTTGCCGCTGTTGCTCAGCAATGCTTCGCACAGTTCATTCGCATGCGGACTGCGCGCTCGCCTCAAAGAGGCTCGCAACCGGTCTGCAATCAACCGCCTGCAGACTGCCAACCTCACCACGCCATACTTACATAAAAAACCGGGACTGTCACCAAAGCGACAGTTCCGGTTGATTACAGAGATTTGAGATTATCTGCCGGGATTATTTTTTGAGTTCATCCAATTTCTGCGGCAGGCTCAGCACGGCACGGATAAGATCCAGAGAGACGTAGCTGATCAGGTAATAAATATAGGCAAACAGCGGAATGCAGCCGACAAGCAGGAACATGCGCAGTGATTCCATCGCCATGATCATGCTGAAATTATTGAGATATATTTCTTTACCTTCAGAAGCTGTATAGGTGGTGAAAATTTCCGGAATGCACTCAAAAATACCGATGATCGGCAGCACGAAAACTGCGATCGGCACCAGGCGCAGGATGACTTTGACCACAAAAGTTGAAATAGCGGTAAAATCTTCACCGGCAGAGGCTTTTTCATCCTGCACGATGGCGAAATCTTCCGGAGCGGAGTTGTAAAGCGCCAGCAGGAAAAAGAAAACTGAACCGATGATACCATAAATGACAAAATTGAAATATTCTGCATCGATCGCCAGATAGATACCGCCAAGCAGTGAGCCGACGCTCAAAGTCAGGTAAACGACGACCATGATCTCAAAAATATTCAATGAGGAGATCCGGCACTCGGACGAAGCGATGATTTTGTCAAAAATCCCCATAGTTTTGTAAACGACATAGCATCCCAGAGCCGTGATGATGATCGAACCGAAAGCATAACTGAACGCCATGCCGCTGGGACCATCTTCAAAGAAAAATGATACTAACATGTTTTTCAGGCAGAAAATAAAATAAAACGCTCCAAACAAAGCAATGGTCGCCACGCTGAATTTGGAGGTGATTTTGTTGATCAACGCCGGAATACATGCCAAAAACGGTTTTTTCAACAATTCAACGGAGCGATCCGCTGATCCGACGATCACATCACATTTGTCGGTGATGAAATCAACTTTCTGCACGATTTGCTGAACTTTTTCGTTCATTTTTTTTCCCTTTCTATTTATTTGTTTTTGGGGTATAATAAACAGTAATTTATTTAACCGCTTATGGTTAAATGTAGCACACTATTAAAATTTTGACAAGTAAAAATCACATTTTTGTCGTAATTTTATAACATTTGTTCAATTATTCAGTGTTTTTTTATCTGTAAAGTCCCGAAGCGGTTTTTGCGGCGACCAGCTGCTGCAGTTTTTCCCCGGCAAAACGTGTTTCCAGAGTGCCGCCGATACTTTTCAATGTCATCTGACAGTGCCGGAGCAATTCGTCTGACTTCAGCCATGACGGCTGAGTTATGACTTTTTCCAGAGCGCTGACCACTTCCGCAGCGATCGAACTGTAATAATGCTCCAACACTTTTTCAGGTGCTTTGAGCAATGCTTCGTGATAGCGCACCATGCCGTTGATATGCAGTACTTCAGTGCGCGGGTAGTGGGAACACATCAGATTCCACGGCTCCCCGTCCGGCAGCGTATGGTCGCCGCTGTCCCGGAAATCCGTCCGCAGCAGCACCGCCGGAATATCCAGCATTTTGGCAAAACAAAACTCCACCACCGTCCCGGAATCCAGATCGTGACCGTCAAAATTGGCAATAATAATGTCACTTTTGCAGAGCAATTCAAAATCAATATCCCTGATGCTCTGCGACGTGCGTTCGGCAACTTCACACTCGCTGTTTTGCGGCAGCATGATCCGAAAGCGGCCGCCGGAAATTTTTTCGATCATCTGTGCCAGCATCAGATTGCCGCCCAGATCTTTGGCATCAAAAAGATCGCCGGCAAAATAAATTTTCAATTCCCCGTTTTTCATTTGACAAAACCTCACTTATTTATACGGTCATACATCGCAACTTCCGTCAACTGCAGTGTTTCTGCCGCATTATCGCTGTGGATTATCAACAAATTACGCTGCTGATCCCGGTTCAAATACCAGTTGCACGATGCCGACAGCGGGATCAGAAATTCGCTGCGGCCGCCCCAGAATGAGATAAACGGCTGACCTTTGCCGTTGAAACTGTCCTGCCAGAGAACATTTATCCAGCGTGAATTCACCGGACGGTTGAATTTCAAGTAGAGAAAATCACCTTTTCTGCCGGTCGGATTGAGCAGTAAAATTTCTTTATTATTCATGATTTTGAATTTCAACGGTAATTTATCTGTCAATTTTTTCTGCAATAACGCCATGGAATTTCCCCATGATCCGGGGTAGCCGTCAATGTGTTTGTCAGAGAGCGCATCAGCAAGCAGATCCATGTTATCCAGAGAGGATTTATTTACCAATTCAGATTTTTCCAATCTATCCTCATAACCTTTGCGTATCATCCATATTTTGCCGTTAACATCACTGAAAACCCGGTAATTATCCAGCAAATAAGTGTAAATCTGAAAACTTCTCAACGGCAGCATGCCTTCAAAAAACTCAATATTTTTACCTTTAATCAAAACTAATATCGGCTTTTTATCATCAATTTGCGAGCGCATTTTTTCTGCCAGAGAAGTGCTGGCAACATAGAAATACGCCGGATAACTCATCGGCGGGATCATCCCATCACCGCAATAAGCGTAAATCGTGGAGTTATTGGTCAGATCCCAGAATGAATTTGTTTTTTCACTTTCAGATAAAATACTGTCCACCAACGATTTAACCTGAATATGGTGTTCAAAATGTTTTTTATCCAAAACGGTATTGCTGCCAAGATGCGGCAACCCTGCTGCTGCCGGATTTACGGTATTTTCGGGTTCAAAAATCACTCCGTCATATTTACCATCCAACGAGATAAAACACTCAGTATATTTGCCGTAAACACCGGTAATTACGCAGAAAACCAGTAAATACGGCAATTTTAACTTTTGACCTGACCAATCCTGATACCAGACCGGTAATGCCGTCACCATGATTATCAATGTCACCAGCATGGCGCGTTCATGCTGACCGCAACTCATTCTGCCGGCGGCACGCTGGATCAGGATAATTCCCAGCACCACCAGCGCCGCAGTGCTGAAATAATGAATAAATTCTTTTTTATCATTATTCTTTACCGGAATAAACAAACGTATGGAAAATATAATTATTAACAATATAAATCCATAATTTACAGTAATATAGAAAATATTAAATAACATATTAGATGCGATATTGTGTTTCATTAAAGGCACACAATGAGCAGTAGTATATATATCACTTTGATGCAACAGTACATCAGCGGTACCGAGCAATATCTGCCGTGACAATGGGATCATAAACAATCCGGCACCAAAGAGTGCCGCTGCTGCTGCCGCCCAAAGTAATTGCCGCCGCTGCTGCTGCCAGGCAAGATAAAGCATATAACCTGCCATCGGGATCATCGCACAAAATACCACCGCCGTGTCAGTAAGTGAATAAATCGTTCCAATAAAACCTGTTATGAAAAAAATCAATAACATTTTAACCGGGTTTTCACTCCATTTAGGATCACTTAAATACGCCCAGCATATCATGCCGAGCAATATTCCGGCACCGATACCCGGAGTCAAAGCGGTAACGGCGGCGCAACCGGTAACTGCCAGCAGTAATGAACTGCGCCGCCTTAAAACTGTCAACGCCAGAAAATAAAGCGGTAAATTTCCCCATTTATAAAAACTGTAAATATATGAAAAATCATGACCTTTGAATAACCATAAGAAAAATCCCGGTACATAATTCACCGCCCCGCGGCTCGGAATATAATCTGTATACATGATACAATCAAACTTCTGATAGAGAAACCACGGTAATAAAACTTCGCCGTTATGATAATCATCGGCACTCAAATATCCCCATTTGTCCGGGTCGGCACAAAACATACAGATCAAAGCCGCCAATGGCAATGACGGTATGAACTTCCGAATCGGATCAGATCCGGAACCTGAATCAGAACGGAATTTAATATACAGCATCAAAAATCCTGATATAAACAATGCCATCACTGCAATATTGATTGTTTTATTGAATCCGGGCGAAAAAATTTCACCGTCATTCAATATCTGCAATACCGGAAAAAGATTTGCAAATGCCAGCGGTAAGCCAAGTTGTGATATAATCAGAAACTTATTCCAACACCCTTTGCGAAATGCAAAAAATAAACTTGACAGCCAGATCATCCAATAAATCCAGACTGTCATCCCGGATAATCCCATCCGGTTACAGTAAAGTCCTATGCAAAAATGGGATGCAATACCGAAAAATAAACTTAACAGAAAGATAACTGTTTCACGTTCTTTCAACTCTCTGAAACGCAATTTTAATAAAGTTGTAATGATACCGCACCCCACACTTATTGCAGAAATTCTGACCGGAACGGTAAAATATGAACTTATAAACGCCTGACCCACCATCAGTGCCGGCACGATCATAGTGTATAACGATATTTTTTTGATCACTGCCTGCTCATCTGCAGTGAATTTATTATACATCCAGTTCAAAGCCAAAAACAGTACAGTAAATACGATGATACCAGTGTAAAATGCGTAATATTCACAGGACTTCTGCATGGCAGCCATCGCCAGAAAACCACCGGTGAAATCCGTAAAAGTTTCCGTTTTAATCATCCCGGACATCCAGACAAAATTGCCGGATGCCAGAGCTGTTATTGCAGCATAAACTGTGGAAACAAATAACATATTTTTATTTATTTCAAAACTTTTATGTTTATGAAAAAATAAAAATATCGCAGTTATTATTAAAAAAATCAACATAATCTGCAAAATCATATTACATTATTCTCCATATTATTAATCAATATGTTACGATCGCTGATATTACCGTTTAATATTTTTTCAATACTGTTAAATACCAATTTTTCAGAAATAGTATTAATACATCCTCCAGAAATCTCACACCGTTTTTCAGTATGGACACACGGCGAACATTTCTGACGGGCAAAAATAATTATTTCAGGGTATTTTTCAATTTTAACGGTCAAAATTTCCGGATCAGTCGCCCCCCACAAACTTACCGACGGCACCCCTGCCAGACGGCTCAAATGCAACGGCGCCGAGTCGATACCGCAAAAACAACTGCTCTTTTTAATGATCTCAAACGCCGCTGAAAAATCTGTTTCACCGCAGTAATTATGCACTTTTGCCACGTTTGAAGCTCCGGAAATGATTTGCTGCGCCTCACTCCGGTCACTTGGCGAACCGATCACCGCAATCGTATATTCCGGATGAGCCGCACTGAAATCAGCAATCAAATTGCTCCATTTTGCCTTATCCCACTTGCGCCGCAAACTCAAATTACTGCAAAACGGCGCAATCACCAGCCGGGGAAAATTTTCAGTTTCAACATCTGAATTCAAATAATTACGGTACGCCGCAAAATCAGTTTCAGCACGCAAAGCTCCCGCAAGCGCATCGTAGATGAAAAATTCATGATCACCGCCAACTGGCACGCTGATATCAGAAATATCACAACCTTTTTTGCTCAAACTTACCACATGATTTCCACGCAACGCCACACTCAAAGCAAGAGCGATTTTGCTGTGAAATTCCAGATTTATAATCAGCGTCCTGCCGGATAAAACCTGACGGCGCAACCGGAAAAACCGGATCGACGATCTCAATGGATGCCAGAAGTCAAGCAGGGTGAAATCATCAAAAATTTTCAAAATTTTAACCTGATCCACCAATTTCCCGGTAGTATACAAATGCATTTTTGCCCCGCTGTAACGCCGTTTGATGGCATACAACGATGGTGCAGAGGAGACCAGACTGCCGTTGCCGATAAACTTCAAAACCACGATACGGTCAAATTCCTGATCCGCATGACGCAATTTCCGGCGGCGCAATTTCAGCAGCAATAACCACAAACCACCCAGAATAAAATCTAAAAATATCAGAACTTTGAAATTCATAATTTTTATTATATTTAACCACTTTCAAATCGCGTTAATATATTATTAAAAACCGCAATAGTCAAACCACCCCAACCATTTTGACTTTATTTAATTGAAAAATTTCCCGTCAGGAACTATATTAAATGCTGTTTATGTTAAAAGGAGATTCCTGAAAAATGCAAACGCTGGAAATAAAAATCGACTGGAGCGATCTGGATCTGCTCGGTCATGTCAATAATGTTGCCATCATCAGATATTTTCAATCCGGCAGAGTGACATTTTGCGACAGTATCGGAATCCCCGCAGTGCCGGGAATGCACTTCGGACCCATCGAAGCAGCAACGGAAGTGAAATTCTGCAAGCAAATCCACTATCCGTCCACGATCACACTGCAAACTGCCGTGATCGAAGTCAAAAACACCAGTTTCATTCTCGAACACAAAATTTTTGACCATAACGGCGAAATCGCTGCCGTCGGCAAAGAGGTCATCGTTTACTTTGACTTTCAAAAGCAAACTAAAATTCTGTTGACTGATGAGTTGAAAAACAAACTGTTTCAGGCATGTGAAAACTGAAACGTCCGGCAAGTTATATACACTATAATCAATATATATATAATTAAATTAAAGTAGTATTAGAGAAAGACAAAATTGTAAATACACTTCATAACTCTTTTATAACTGCAATGTTGCAACTTAACAAAGTCGTTAATATCCCGGTTCATATCTTGAAAACGGTTTGTAAACCGGAAATAGTTTACCGCTTTCTTACAGTTTTTTTACACTTTATTAACAGAGATATTTACATACTCCGGTGGTGCATTGCGGGTAATATCCCGGCAGAAATCAAAAGGACATATACATGCTGATATTGAAACAGCCGACATATGCTGAATTCATGGTAAAAAACTCCCGTTTTGTGGCGGAAGCGTTTCCGGTTTGCACCCCTGAAGCGGCGCGGGAGTTATGGCATGAGCAGAAAGTCCGTTATGACAACGGCGGTCACATCGTTTATGCTTTTATCACCGGGCCGCAGGGCAATGTGATGGGTTGTTCAGATGATGGGGAACCGTCAGGTACCGCAGGCAAACCGATGCTGGCGGTGGTCAAAGGCAGCGGTATTACCAATATCATCGTTACTGCGGCGCGGTGGTTCGGCGGGACGAAACTCGGCACCGGCGGTCTGGTGCGGGCGTATTCAGATTGCGCCAGAATGGCTCTGGAAAGCGCTCAGACGGCGGAATTGGTGGCGATGGATGAAATTACCGTGACTTTCAATTATCCGCATTACGATCTGCTTAAACGCTGTTTTGCTGAATGCGGCTTGGAGATCATCAGCGAAAATTTTGACAGCAAAATCACCGTCCACGGCAAAATAAACGCCGGTATTGCAGCGCAGTTCAAATCAAAACTCACTGAAATTACCGGCGGTCAGATAATGATCCGTTAAATCATTTTTGATTCAGATTTAACGGTGTCAAAAGTTGCTTTGAGTTCATCGTCTTTCTGCTGGATGATGGCGTTGACAATAAAGATCACGATAAAGTTGGCAGCGAATCCGGGCAGGATTTCGTACATATACTTATTCAAGCCGAGGAAATACCAGACCAGCATGACGATCGTACCGGCGATCATACCGGCAAGAGCAGAGATCCACGTCGTTTTTTTACTGTAAAGCGCCATGATCACCACCGGACCGAAAGCCGCACCGAATCCGCCCCAGGCAAATTTGACGATACCGAAAATCGTATCATTCGGGAACAGCGCGATAATTGTGGCAAAAATCGTGATCAGCACCACAAAAATCCGGCTCATCATCACGGATTCAGTGGTGGATGCCTGCCGTCTGACTATCCGGCGGTAGAAGTCTTCAGTCAGAGCCGAAGTTGAAACCAGCAGCTGGGAGTCGATGGTGGACATGATCGCCGCCATGATCGCCGCCAGCATGATACCGCCGATGTAGGGATTGAAAAACTGCATGATAAGTTTGATGAAAACAGTTTCAGATTCTTTGCCTGCCAAACCCGGCACTGCCGCCATACCTGCGAAAGAGATCAGCACCACCCCGGCAAGTGAAACAATGACCCAGGTCATAGCGATAGTGATGCTTTTGGGCAGAGTTTTGACATCTTTCACACTCATAAAGCGGCTGAGAATGTGCGGCTGACCGAAGTATCCCAGACCCCAGACGGCGCAGGAGATGATCGCCATCACAGTAATACTGTTGTCAGCGTTGGGCAAAAGCGAAAGATTTTTGCTTGCCCCGGCGGCAACGACGCTGTCCCAGCCGATATGCTGGATCGCCACTGCGGGTACGACGATGACGGCAATGACCATCAGCATCCCCTGTATGAGGTCGGTGAAACAAACTGCCAGATAACCGCCGAGTACGGTATAGATCAGCACTGCTGCCATACCGATAAGTACAGAAAGTTTATAGTTGATACCGAACATCTGGTTGAAAAGAGTTCCGGCGGCGACCAGCCCGGAGCCGGCGTAGATGGTAAAGAAAATCAGAATGATGATCGAACTGACCGCCCGCAATAATCCGGACGGGTCGGAGAAACGTCTGGCGAAAAAGCTCGGCAGGGTCAGTGCGGAAGTTTTTTCGGTGTAGACCCGCAGCCGCGGAGCGATAAAAATCCAGTTGAGCAAAGTTCCGGCGGTCAGACCGATCGCCACCCAGGCGTCGAGCATACCGCCGAGGTAGATGGCACCGGGCAGTCCCATGAGCATCCAGCCGCTCATGTCGCTGGCCTGGGCGGAAATCGCCGTGACCCAGCTGCCCAGACCGCGTCCGCCGAGCAGATATTGCTGCAAAGACGAATTTTTATTGCAGCAGCAGGCACCGATAATGACCATCATCAGCAGATAGCCGACGAAAGATATAAAGATACCGTTGGAAAGAAGTGACATTGGTTTTACCCCCCGTTTTTGTTAGTTATTTTTCAAAATTTTGTGAAACTTGCTTTAAACAGTTATTGATCGTGATTTATTACAAACGTTATTCAATAACTTATAAAAAATTACGGGTAATATAACACAATAACAGAATAAAATCAATTTTTTTATGAAAATAGTGTGGATATTTACAGATTTTCTCTTGTTTTTTTAAAAATTTTTACATATATTATAGGTAGATTGCTTTGATTAAGCCTGATAATAAGGAGGTTTTGAAAATGTTTTGTTCCAAGTGCGGCGCCCAGTTGGCTGACGGTACAGCGTTCTGCAATCAGTGCGGTAACAAAGTCGGAGCTGAAACAGTCGGAGTTGAAGTTGTCAATCCGCAGGTGCAGGTAGTTCCGGTCGAAGTAAGACCCGGTTTGGCTGATGCGATCATCGTGACGATTTTCTGCTGTATGCCTTTCGGTATCGTCGGTATTGTTTTTGCTGCCCTGTCCAAAGGCGCGATCGCCGCCGGCGATTATGAAAGAGCCAAACGTCATGCCAGAACGGCGCGTATTTTCACTTGGCTCGGTTTCGGTATCGGTCTGGTCGGTACGATCATCTACGTATTGTTCTACGGTTTGCTGGCGGGTTTGTGAAAAAGTTTTTCTGGATAATTGCCGGCTGCACCGGGATAACTGCGCTGACAATTTTGGGATTACTGTATAAAAATGAGCAGTGGCGGAAAATTTTTCCGCCCTGCCCGTTTTTTAAATGGACGGGGATCTATTGTCCCGGTTGCGGCTCGACCAGAGCGACATATTATCTGCTGCATGGTGATCTGGCGGGAGTTTTCCGGAGCAATCCGTTGTATCTGCCGGCGTTTTTATTCATTCTGGCGATGGTGATATTTCCTGAAAAAATCACGGTGCGTTGGTATTGGGGATGCCTGGTGGTGGTGATATTGTACTGGATCATGCGTAATCTGCCGTGGTTTCCGTTTACTCTGTTGGCTCCGTCACCATTGCGATAATAAGATTTTTGTGTTGTGCAAAAATTTACCGGCGGTGGCGCATTGCGGGTAATCTCTTTTTCTCCAAAAAATCTCCCTGCGGCGGCAGGAGAGCCGCCTCGCCGCTCGGGCTTATGCCCTCGGCGG
>SUVU01000031.1 GCA_015061865.1 Lentisphaerota bacterium | reverse complement strand
GAAGCGGAGCTGAGGAGCGAGGGGGTTCCGGGGGAAACTTCCCCCGGATGCGGCAACCGTGGCGCAATACCAGTGCCTCTTTCGCCAAAAAAGGCGGAAGAGGCCGCAGAATTGCGCCACATGAGTCGAACGAGCCACCCGCCATAAAGCGCGGACACACCAAGAGCAAAATCCCGCTTTGGCGGGCGCGGGGTGCAGGGGCGGCGTGAGCCCCTGCAAAAAAAAGCGTAACCCCGCCAAATATCAAAATAACCCGCCCGCAGACTGCACACCTGAACCCCGCTTGCATCCATTCACCCCGCCCGCAGACTGCAGAAAAAGCTACTTCAATTTCTTGCCGTCATGGAAAGCTTTACCGGCGATTCCGTTGACTTTCAGGTAATTATGGTGGACGGGATCGTATGAGATGGGGCAAAGTTTGGCGGGATCGATTTTGCCGTCGTCGCCGAGGATGGATTCAGCGGCGCTGACGTTGACGATTTCGCCGACGGCACAGCCGCATGAAGCGTCAAAGCTGATCAATCTGCACTCCAGAGTCATGGGCAGTTCGGCGATAAGCGGCGCATTAACAAAAGCGGATTTAACGGCATGGAAGCCGGCTTTGCGGAATTTATCCGGCTCATCGTTGCCGGAAACGATCCCGACGTAATCGCATGCCGTCACGGTGTCTGCCGTCCCGATACTGACGGTAAAACATTTATGCAGCTGAATATTAGCGGCGGTTTTGTGACCGGGATCGATGCATACTCCGATCTGATTGGTGTCATGGATCCCGCCCCAGGCGGCATTCATGGCATCGGGGTTGCCGTTTTCATCATAAGAACCGACGATAAGCACCGGCATCGGGAACAGCCAGCTCTGGGAACCGAAATCTTTACGCATGATTTTTCTCCTTGCTATGAGGTTGAAACTGTATTACCGGTGATAAATATAATACGGACGGCGCAAAAATCAAACTTCAGACGGAATTTTTTCCATACTGATGATTTTTTAAATCAAAAAATATGTATTTTATTAAAATATTTGATTGAAATAATCATTTTTGGTGATATATTAGATTTGGACAGAACTGATAGCAACACGAAAGAAAGGGTTTATCATGGACAAAATGCTGGAACGGATTTACGGCATGACCAACCGGGAGTTGGAAGAGTGCGCAGAACACCTGATGCTGGGCGGCGGCACCCGCGGCGGCCCGGTGCTTGACCACGGCAAAGGCGTGCGGGTGTGGGATAATAACGGCAAAGATTACATTGACTGTACCAGTCAGAGCTGGGCGCTGCTGTTGGGTTACTGCAACGACCAGATCACCAATATCATCCGGGAACACTCGGAAATGATGACCCACATCCACCAGGGTTTCGACAATAAAATGCGTTTTTATCTGGCACGGGAACTGGCGAAACGCGCCCCGGAAGGGATGAACAGGGTTTCGTTCACGGTCGGCGGCGGGCCGGCGATCGAAGCAGCAATGAAAATCGCTTTTAAAAACGTGAAGCCTTCCCGGGAATTTGTCACGCTGTTTGACAGTTATCACGGTTCGACGCTCGGCTCGATGGGGGCATCGTGGATCTCGACCAAATCCGCCGGTAAATTTTTCGGCGGCAGCCGTTTTCTGCCGTTGACCCGGACGTTTATCCGGATCCCCAACCCGGTGACGTACCGCAATCCGCTGGGCGTTTCCACGGAAGAATACATCGACATCTGCTTGAAAATGACCCGGGAAATTTTCCAGCGCGGCGTTTCAGGCAAACCTGCCGGGGTGATCGTCGAACCGATCCAGGCCAGCGCCGGTCAGCTGATCCTGCCCAAACGTTATTTGCAGGGTTTGCGGGCGCTGTGCGATGAGTTTGAAACGCTGCTGATCTTTGACGAGATCCAGACTTTCGGGCGCATCGGTGAAACGTTTGCCGCCAATTATTTCGGGGTGAAACCGGATATTATCTGTCTGGGCAAATCGGTCGGTGCCGGAATGCCGCTGGCGGCGATCATCATTGGCGATCATCTGGAGGGTTTCAGCCCCGACAGCGAGGAACTGCACACCTTTGCCAACCCGACGCTTTCGATGGCTTGCGCTGCCAAACAGCTGGAAATGTTTGATAATGGCGTACTTGCCAACGGCAGGGCCATGGGCGCATATCTGGCAGACGGTTTGAAAAAAATTCAGGTCAAATATCCGCAGCTGGGCGATATCCGCCAGCTGGGTATGCACATCGGCGTGGAATTCGCAGACGAAAAACTCAACCCGCTGACCGAAGAAGCGACCAATATCCGCAAAGCCGGTTTCAAAAACGGCTTGATCCTCGGTACCGGCGGCGTGCGTAAAAACGTGCTGAAAATCAAACCGCCGATGATCATTAACCAAGCCGAATGTGATGAAGTGCTGCAGAAATTTGAAGCCTCGGTCAAGGAGGTTTTCGGATGATAATTGAGCTGAAAGGCAAAAAGACCCTGATCCTCGGCGGAGCCAGAGGCATCGGTGCGGCGATCGTCCGTGCCTGTGCCGCCGCCGGCAGTGATGTGGCGTGGACGTATCGCTCCGATCACGCCGCCAGTGCCGCATTGGAAGCGGAGATCACGGCGCAGTACGGTGTAAAAACTTTGGCGTTTGCCGCCGACAGCACCAGCGAAACGGAAACGGCGGCGGTTTTCAGCAAATTGACCGCTTTGTGGGGCAAACTGGATTGTCTGGTTTATAATTCCGGTTTTACTTCGCCGGTGAATTTCTGCGATATTGATTTTACCGAATGGAAACGGGTGGTCGATATCAACCTGAACGGAGCGTTTCTGGCGATCCATTCTGCGATCGGATTACTGCGTGCCGCAGGCGGCGGGTCGATCGTCATTATCGGTTCGGCGGCAGTGGTTTCCGGCGGCGGCGGCAGGGCGGATTATGTTTCTGCCAAAGCCGGTCTGGAGGGTTTGAACCGTGCCGTCACCAAATCTTTTGCCCCGGAAAATATCCGCTGCAATATCGTTCATCCCTCGCTGATCGAAACGGATTTGCTCACCCAGCGCCACCCCGATCCGGAAAAGCGCAAAGAATTGGGCAGAGAAGTCCCGCTGCGGCGGCTGGGACAAGCCGAAGATATTGCCAACGCCGCATTGTTTCTGCTCTCTGAAAAGGCTTCGTACATCACCGGACAATCATTGTTCGTCGATGGCGGCAGAACTTTCTGCAAATAATGCAGATTTCCTCCGGGCGTAACTGCGTCAGCATGAATGTTTGACACGGTTACGCCTTTTTTCCGCTGTGGTGTCCGGCGTCCGGCAAGGCGGATTTTATGGGTAATGTCCCAAATTTTGTGAAACATACATACAAGACCGAATGAACACATTTTATGGCGACACATAGAATATATCACTTACATTATGATTTGTCAAAAACATAAAACGATTTGATTACAGATGATCGTGTGGGAAGACCAGAAAAAGATGTTCGGCATGGAATAACAGGGGGTCCGTTTGGCGGCTGGAGTTATCTTGCCGCCTTTATTATTTATGATCGAGTTTCTTTAATGCGTCAAGAGCAAAAGTGTTATCCCCATCAACCGTCAACAGCTGGCGGCAAAACTCCCGGATCTTTTCTTTTTGAGTATTGGGGTTACACTGCTTGATACGTTCCTGCATCCCCGCCACCCACAATATTTCAAATTGCTGACGATATTTTTGACCGGATGCCAATATTAACACATCCGGGATCAAGGTCAACTTTCCTGCCTTGTATAATTTGTCGGCATAGCAAAGTTGTACTTCCGGTATGTCAGGGGTAATTTCATACGCCTGACGGGACAAAGCCAGTGCTTTTGCCGAATCACCGTTTTCTGCAAAGAGTTCAGCTTTATTCAAAAGTACCGCGATCCGGTAAGGTGAAGCCGCCGGGAACAGCGCATATTTATCGAGAGCAGCTTGATTTCTGCCATTTTCGCCGAGTATTCTTGCCGCAAAAAACAAAAGTGGAATGTTTCCTTTTGCATCGGCAGTTTCCAACAAATCGCAAGCCCTCTTTTTATCCCCATTTTTCAAAGCGATCAAAGCTTTACAGAAAGGAGCATAAAGTTCATTTCTGCTCAGAAAAAGCAAGTCTTTTTCCCGGAGGGTCAAACTGGCAAAATTCCAGTATTCCGATAAAATTTCCGGAGAAAAATATTTTTGAAATAATTCAGATGCCAAATCATACTTTCTTTTATTCAAAGCAGAAATGATTTCATAATTCTGCACATCTTTTTTTCTGTCCGGAAAATTTTCTTTGAAATAAGCAATCAGGCGATCTGCTTCTGCAATATCATGATTCAGATAATGCTCTATTCCGATTTTTATTATGCCGGCATCTTTGCGAAAACGCTTCAATGCATCTTGCAATATGACAATATTTATGTTATTATGTTTTTTCTGGCTAAGCAGTATCAATCGTGCGATAAAGGCATCCGGTTTACGATTGTAAAGGATGGTGGCCACAGGCAAAATATCATCCTCTTTTGCAGTAGTGGTTAAGGATTTTTTCAAAAATTCAGACAGCATATTGTCTGCCCGTGTTTGTAAATCAATATATTTGCGGTGGGCAAGCAGCCTTGTGTAACTGGTTTTCAGTTTGGTGAAATCACCGTTTTGAATGTCCGCGCAAAAACACATAAATGCTTCCAATGGAGTATTGATGTTATTTCGCAACGGAGATGACAGCTCTTTCAAGGCAATCATATCATTATCAGCAAGAGCAGTTAAAGCATCAAAATAATAACAGCACAGCATTGCGATTTCGCCGGAATCTGACTGATACTTGCTGCGAAGTTCCGCAATCTTATCTGTTTGTCCGATCAAACAATAAATTTCCGCCGTTTGCATCGCAACTGCCGGATCATGATAGACTGAAAGATATTTTTCAAAGACTTTTAAGGCTTCTTTGAATGAACGAAAATTGGCATAAAAACGTCCCAAAGCCGGAGCGAATGCAAAACTGTTAAGTTCATATGCTTCATGCAATATTTTTTCTGCACCGGTAAGATCACCTTTTGCCAGAAAAAACTTTAATTTTGCTTCCAGTATCTCCTGATGCAGAAAATCATCATCTTGCGGCAATTTTTCCAATGCTTCAATCTTTTCATCGATAGTCAAGCTTTTGTTCTTGTAGAGCAGAAAAGTAAGTTCATTTAATACATTTCCGGGACGGCGTTCCGCTTTATATTTGCTGATATTGCCATTTCGTCCGGCAGAATACAGTAATAACTGCTGCCATTCATCAGAAAGCTCCTGCTGTTGAAAAAGAAAAGTCTCCAAACGGTGAAAATGGCGGGCAAGCAATAAACTTTTAACATATTTTTCAGCATTTTCCCGGCTTAACGGATTCAGCCGGTATGCCATAAAACAATAGTAGACCTGCTCCGGATAATTTTTCTGTTTGCCGGCAATTTCCGCCAGCATGATGTAAGCCGCTTCATTGTCATCATCGTTCTTGATGACTTGCAGTAATTGCACTTTGGCAAGAGCAAGTGATTCCGCACTTCCACGCAGAAATTCTCTCTTTGCCTGGTTAAAAAGACGGGCTTGCTGATAATTTGAAAAAAGCAAATACGCCGTCACACCGACGCTGCCGATAAGTATCAGCAAGGATGCAATTATCAGTATGAGGCGTAATTTTCTTCTTAAAACAGCCATTATTTTGCTGCTTTAGCCTTTTTGCGTTTTTTCAGGTAAATCAGAGAACCGCCGCCCACAAGCAAAGAGGCAATGATCCCGGGCAACGGCTGACCGGACGGCGGATTGGTTGAGATGGAAAATTCAAAACCGGCGGGATTGGCAACTTTTTGAGAATTGGCGATATTGACATAATCCCCCCAATTCAAAACGACATTATCACCGGCGTCGCCGGACAGCCATACGTCATGCTTCAAATCTCTGGGGTCGAACATCGAAAAAGTTTGTTTTTTGCCGTTGGCGTCAGTGGTTTCGATCCACAGAACGATCTTATCTTCGGGAGAAAACTCGCCCAATTTGCCGGTTTTCATGTCTCCGACATTCACTTTCGGGGTGGGCACTCCCGGCAGGAGAGAAAATGCCATATCATTGTATTTGTACCAGCCGATATTACTGATAACAGAATCTCCCAGCGAAACGGCCTTGCCATCCTTGTCTTTGACATTAAGATAAACAGTTTGTTTTTCATCGACGGAAAACCACGAACCGCCGGAAAAAGTTTCCACTTTATACTGAATAGCAGCAGAAACGGTCGTAACAGTCATAGTCAGAAATGCTCCGAAAGCAACAGCAAAAAATTTCTTCATTTGATTTATTCCTTTCTTTTAAAAAAGATCAGGTTTGCTTAAAAACACACCCACACATTATGGAATATACTATACAAACTGAACCGTGTCAAGTTGAAAACACAAAAAACAAAAAAAATAAGCTTTCAAGCCCCATAGAGCAAAAGTTGCGGAAAAGATATTCCGATTGCTTTTTCATCGCACAAAATATGAAAAACTCCCGGAAAACTGGGACGAACAGCGGAAACTTTTCGGTTTCCCGGAACGGTGATAGCGGGAAACGTTTGGCGGCAGAACTTTCTGCAAATAATGCAGATTTCCTCCGGGCGTAACTGCGTCAGTATGAATGTTTGACACGGTTACGCCTTTTTTACGCCGCTGTGGTGTCCGGCGTCCGGCAAGGCGGATTATGAAGCGCATTTTGCCTGTTTATGCAGCAGAGAAAAATTTTCTGCTCAACCGAAAGGACTTTTTCTCCGGAACAACTGTAAAATGCCCCGAAAAAAGATGTAAACTTGCGACTTTTTACTCGTCAGACTTTCTGTGAATATCCAAAAGTTTGCGTAATTTCTCTTTACTTTTCGCATCAGTTAAATCATAATACGTTGTAACAACGCCAATCAGAGGATATTTTTTTATCGGCACACTCAACAGCTGAATATGGTTATCTTCATAAAGAAATATCATAAAAGATTTTCTGTTTTCTGCGGTAACAAGCAGTTTCTGAACTACCCCGGCATTATGACTTTCAGGCACGAATTTTACCGGCAAATCCATTTCACAACGATCGTGTTCCCGAGGGTAAACATAAAGAAGTTTTATGTTTTGAAGTGATTTGTAATCCCGGTAATAAGTATATTCATATATGCCGCGGTAAAATCCGTACGCCCCGGCTGATGTCAGCAGAACAGACAAAAATATCCACAGCAGAATACGATATTTTTTATGAGTTTTCTGATTTTTTTTCATTCATTCACCAACTTGGGTAAATATTCTGATATAACACAAAGAGAAAAATTTTCTACTCAACCGAAAGGACTTTTTCTCCGGAACAACTGCAAATTGCCCCAAAAAAAGATGTTAACTTGCGACTTCTCAGTAGGCAAGTTTTTGCGGATCGGTTTGTTTTATTTTTTCTATTGCCTGCCACATCAGATTATAGAACTTTTCCAATTTCATCATTTCCGGCAATGTGGAATCCGGATAGTTCAACTTTATAAAACGGTCAAGTTCTTCTGTGGTGGCAAAATTCCGTACCGAGCCAGTGGCATAAATCAAGCATCCATAAGGTTTTTCAACATTGCGTTGCTGAAACACCGCAAATTTTCCATCATAGCCTATCGCAGAAATATTTTCAACAACAGTTTCACATTTGGGATCTGCAATAAGTGATGACGGATCATATTTTTCCAAAGTTCCATAATCAAAAGTATCAATCATTGTGATTTGATACGGGAAACGCAACGGTATCCGCCACCAATCCCTGTACCCCTGATAAGAATAAAATCCTTCTCCGGGGCGTGTCGGTGAATCATCACACCCCGGCAGAAGAATCATTCCAGTAAAAATCACTAAAAATAATATTTTCTTATTTTTTCCATTCCATACGGATTTCATAGTACTGCTCCCAATCGCCGCCATAGCTTGGCAACAGCTTTAATATATATCCGGACCCGGGAATTTTCGATGCTTCAGGAAAATATTTTTTAATTTTTGTTTTGATAACTTCACCGCATGGTGCATCAGTAACAAGCTCAGAGACTTCAAAACCTGTCATATCTTTAATTTTATCACTCCAGCTTTTGGGAAGTCTGGTTCCCGATCTCCACCCGGATTTATTGTATACAGTAAAAGTTGCTATCCCATTTTCCAACTTGAAGTCTTTAATAGTATAGCGGCACGTTGTGCCATGAAGCGCACCTGCGGTGCATGAAGCTAAGCCTGACGGCTTCATGTTTTTTGCCCAAATTTGGGCAAAAAAAATGGGCTGTTGCAACTCATCAGGTTTGCAGCAGCCCGGAAAACTTAAAAAGTTATTTTTTCATCTCAGTAAGTATTTTTTCAATCTCTCTCATTGTTTTAAGCCAGCTGTCGCATATAGCATCTCTTTCTTCTTTATCGCCTCTTGCTTCAGGAAGATAAACTTTCAGATCGTCGAATTTTATGAATGCTTTAAGATAACCGCAGTCACAGTTATAGTCTTTACTGATTCTAACGCTTTCTTCCGTAATGGGGCCAGGGGTGCGCTCAAAAGGACCATTGCTTTCGTTCGTTATGAAGGATGTTATCTTTCTGACATTGTGTAAATTAATGTATCCTCCGTTAACGGGGTACCATCCGTTTTTTATCAATTCTTGTTTGGCTTCCTGTTTAGCTTCCTGTTTAGCTTTTGCACTGTCGCCGCAGCCGCAGACAAACAGCATCAGTGCGCTCATGAACGCAACGAAGAGAGATTTTTTCATTTTGTTTTTTCTTTCTGATTGTGTTGATTTGTTTCGGCAAATTTGCCTCCCTGTTTTCATGCGGGCATTTGCCCCGCATGAACCCAAAATACGATTACTTATTTCGGGCAATAAAATAATTTTTCCGATTCCTTTTACACCCCTTTCTCTTCACTGATTTGAAGTCAGGCAAAAAGGCAGCCGTAACAATTCATCGCTGAATCTCACGACTGCAAGGCAGGGAAACGGTAAATCAAAGTCAGGTGGTAAAATAAATCACGCGCTGATTTTTCACTGCTTAAAATGGTGAAATTCAGCTTGTTTCGGGAGGTTCAAAATAAAAAACCGAACGCTCCCAAACACAGTCTCGAAGGTTCCGCCAAGAACCCGCAGTAATCACGCCAGAGAACGTCCGGCAAGATGTGCAGACACAATCCTACCGGATACATTTCACCTACGATTACTGCAAAAAGTCTTTATTACTTGGCGGATTTTCGAGACATTTGCTGAAATATAACGGTTGTCAATTAGCCATACCATTGCTGGTACTTAAGTAAAATATACCTCCGGATGCAAAAAAACAAGCAAAAAAAACAAAAAATAACGTATTTTGTATAAAAATATATGATTATAAAACAATTGCGGGCGCACAAGCTCTCATTTTTCATTTTCTCATCATATGAGCGAAGCGAATGCTTCATAGCTGAATGAAATGAAGCTGCTTCATATTGTGGAGCTTTAGCGGAACAATGCTTCATCTGGCAAGGCTTTGTACAGAATTTATGAAGCATGGACGGCTTCATTTGGAATCAAGGCGGCTTGCCGCCGTTTAAGCGAAGCAATAAAAAGAAACACCATCCTTACTCGCGATAGCGAGAAAACTTCACAAGCGAATGAAATGAGCGACTTCACAAGTAAAATGGAGCGTAAGCGGAGTGAAACGACTTCACAAGCAAGGCTTCTGGTGTTTGGTGAAGATGTGAAGAAAAGGCTGCGCCTTTTGAGTGAAGTTGTGCTTCGCGCAGAGAAGTGAAGACTTGCGTCTTCGTTGACCATTTTTTTGCAAAAAAAATGGTCGGGATACGGAGATTCGAACTCCGGACCTTTTGACCCCCAGTCAAACGCGCTAAACCAGGCTGCGCTATATCCCGACTGCTTATTAATATACACCGCAGTAACAGATATTTCAAGCCGGATTGGAAAATTTCTTCAAACCCGCCGGACAAACCATTTGCGGCCATAAAAAAATTTCAGCGTAAGACGATAAAAAAATGAGATTTTTTCATATTGCAACTTGCAATACTTTTTACAGGGTGTATATTGAAGAAACAACAAGATATTGTGTTGCGCCTCCGGGGTGCCACACTATATGTTGTGGTGGTAAAAAATACGTAAATTCGATAAATCAAGGTGAAATCAATGCGTTTAGGCTTGCAAAAACTGACATTGCTGGACTATCCGGGATTGGTTGCCTGCACGGTGTTTTCCTGCGGGTGCAATTTCCGTTGTCCGTTTTGTCACAACGGTTCGCTGGTGACCGTCGACGACCGTGCGCTGCTGCCGGCAGAGGAGGTTTTTTCGTTCCTCAAAAAACGCACCGGAATTCTCGACGGCGTCTGTTTCACCGGCGGCGAACCGCTGCTCCACGCCGAAATACTGGATTTCGCTGCCCAAGCCAAAGCCCTGGGCTATAAAGTCAAACTTGATACCAACGGCTCATTTCCCGACCGTCTTGCCGAAGCACTTGCTTCAAAGGTGGTGGATTATGTCGCCATGGATATAAAAAATTCTCCGGCTAAATATGCCGTGACCAGTGGTAATGAGGCAGCGCTGCCGCTGGTCGAGCGCAGTGTGGAATTGCTCCGCAGCGGTCAGACGGCGTATGAGTTCCGCACCACGGTGACGGGCGACCTGCACGAAAGCAGCGATTTCGCCGCCATCGGTCAGTGGATCAGCGGAGCGCCGCAATACTTCCTCCAACCGTTTCTGGCGTCGGAGGATGTGTTGGATAAAAGCTCCGATCATGCCGTCAGCAGTGAATTGCTGGATGCCTGTCTGGCGGCGGTCAGGCCCCACGTCCCCAATGCGGCGATACGGGGCAGATAACTCCGGTTTTTCAATTATTTTATTACAGGAATAAAGTGTGTAAATTTGTCTGAAGAAAGGAAAGGAACGAAAAATGTATCAGGTACAGAAGCGGAACGGTAAAAACATCGAATTTGATCTGAAAAAGATCTCTGACGCCGTAAAAATGGCGTTTGAAGCCCAGGAAAAACAGTATAACCAGTCGATCATCGACTTCATCGCCCTCAAAGTCACCGCCGACTTTGAGCCGAAAATCAAAGAAGGTCTGATCGCCGTTGAAGATATTCAGGACTCCGTGGAATCCGTGCTGGTGCAGGCAGGTTACGCCGACGTCGCCAAAGCCTACATCCTCTACCGCCGCCAGCGGGAAAAACTCCGCAATACCGAATCCACTATTCTGGACTTCAAAAAAACCGTGGATGACTACGTCAAAATCAACGACTGGCGCGTTAAAGAAAACTCCACCGTCACTTATTCGGTCGGCGGTCTGATCCTTTCCAACTCCGGTGCGATCACCGCCAATTACTGGCTCTCGGAAATCTACGACGATGAGATCGGCAACGCCCACCGCAACGCCGATATTCACCTGCACGACCTCTCCATGCTGACCGGTTACTGCGCCGGCTGGTCGCTGAAACAGCTGATCAAAGAAGGTCTCGGCGGCGTCCCCGGCAAAATCACTTCTGCTCCGGCATCCCACCTTGCCACGCTCTGCAACCAGATGGTGAACTTCCTCGGTATCATGCAGAATGAGTGGGCAGGTGCGCAGGCATTCAGCAGTTTTGACACTTATCTGGCGCCGTTTGTCAAAGTTGACAATCTGGACTATAATCAGGTCAAAAAATGTATTGAATCATTTATTTTCGGTGTGAATACCCCGTCCCGCTGGGGTACGCAGGCGCCGTTCTCCAACATTACGCTGGACTGGACAGTTCCGGCTGACCTGGCGGAATTGAACTGCATCGTCGGCGGCAAAGAGATGGACTTCAAATATAAAGACTGCAAAAAAGAGATGGATATGGTCAACCGGGCGTTCATCGAAACGATGATCGAGGGCGATGCCCAGGGCCGCGGATTCCAGTACCCGATCCCGACCTACTCCATCACCCGCGACTTTGACTGGAGCGAAACGGAAAACAACAAGCTGCTCTTTGAGATGACCAGCAAATACGGCACGCCGTATTTCTCCAACTACGTCAACAGCGATATGGAGCCCAGCGACATCCGTTCGATGTGCTGCCGGCTGCGGCTGGATCTGCGTGAATTGCGTAAAAAATCCGGCGGTTACTTCGGCAGCGGCGAAAGCACCGGTTCGATCGGCGTGGTCACCATCAATATGCCCCGTATCGCCTACCTTGCCGAGGATGAAGCGGATTTCTACGCCCGTCTTGACCACATGATGGATGTTTCCGCCCGCAGTTTGAAAATCAAACGTGAAGTCATTTCCAAGTTGCTGGATGAGGGTTTGTATCCCTACACCCGCAGATATCTGGGCAAATTCAACAACCACTTCTCCACCATCGGTCTGGTCGGTATGAATGAAGTCTGCCTCAACGCCAAATGGATCCGCAAAGATCTGACCCACCCTGAAGCGCAGAAATTCACTCAGGAAGTTCTGACCCACATGCGTGAACGGCTCTCCGATTATCAGGAGCAGTACGGCGACCTCTACAACCTCGAAGCGACTCCGGCGGAATCCACCAGCTACCGTCTGGCGAAACACGACAAAAAACGTTTCGGCGACATCATCACTGCCGGTGATGAAAACGCCACGCCGTATTACACCAACAGTTCGCATCTGCCGGTGAATTTCACGGATGATATTTTTGCGGCGCTGGATATTCAGGATAATCTGCAGACGCTCTACACTTCCGGAACGGTTTTCCACGCCTTCCTCGGCGAAAAACTGCCCGATTGGAAAGCGGCGGCAAATCTCGTGCGCAAAATCGCCGAAAATTACCGTCTGCCCTACTACACCATGTCCCCGACTTATTCCATCTGCCAGAATCACGGTTATCTCTCCGGCGAAGAATTCAAATGCCCCGAATGCGGCGGCAAAACCGAGGTTTACAGCCGCATTACCGGTTACTACCGCCCGGTGCAGAACTGGAACGACGGCAAAAGTCAGGAGTATAAAGACCGCAAAGTCTACAATGCGGCAGCCGCGGTGAAACGTGAATTTGCCACATCCACCATCAGCAATATGCCGGCAGCAGAATGCAGCTGCAGCAGCGACAGTGACGGTGCCGCCAAAGTGACGCTGTTCACCACCACCACCTGTCCGAATTGCCGGACGGCAAAAATGTTCCTGGATAAAGCCAATATCGCTTACGATGTGGTGGTTTCCGATCAGGAACCGGATAAAGCGATCGCCATGGAGATCCGTCAGGCGCCGACTCTGGTCGTCGAAAAAGGCGGCAAAGTGGAGAAATATACCAACGTTTCCGATATTCGCCGGTATATCGACAATATCTGATCTGCGGTAAAATATCGCTTCTTCCAGAGCTGTTGCAAAACTCCCAAAAAGTTTTGCAGCAGCTCTTGTCATTTTTAAATGGAAATTATTGTCCCATTTGTTGTAAAAAATCTCCCTGCGGGCGGAGTGAGTGGAGGCAGGATGGGGTGAGGGGTGGCAGAGTGCCTGCCATCGCCACGCTGACATAAAAAACGGGACTGTCGCATTGGCAACAGTCCCGTTTGAGTAACAGACCATTTACAGGGATTTGATGATATCGTCAAATTTGGTAAATCCGTCAATTTTTTCCGGCAGCTGACCGTTATCGCAGGCGCTCATAAATGCCGGATCCAGCGGCAGTGAGGCGAGCAATTTCAAATGGTAGCTGTCTGCCAGTTTTTTGCCGCCGTCAGCGGCAAAAAGCGCATGGCTTTTGCCGCAATCCGGGCAGATGAAACAACTCATGTTTTCGACCACACCGGCGACTTTCAGCTCCAATTTATTGCAGAAATCCAGACATTTGCGGCAGTCCGCCAGAGAAACTTCCTGCGGTGTGGTGACGATGACAGCAGATTTCTCCCCGGGGATCAGCTGGCAGGCGGAGAGGATCTCGTCACCGGTTCCCGGCGGGAAGTCCAGCACCAGATCATCCAGTTCGCCCCAGTCGGTATCCTCAAGGAGCTGTTTCAGCACGCCCATTTTGGCAGGGCCGCGCCAGACCACGGCCTGATCGGGGTCATCGAGCAGCAGACCGACGGAGAGCAATGCGACTCCGGAGACCTGCAGCGGCGAGATCCCGCTTTCTTCCGAATAGCCGAGTTTCTGGTGCTGGGCGCCGAAAATGGTCGGCTGGCTGGGGCCGTGGAAATCGGCATCGAGCAGACCGACTTTGCGCCCGGAAGCGGCAAGTTTCAGTGCGATAGCGGCGGCGACACTGCTTTTGCCGACACCGCCTTTGCCGGACAGCACAAAAATTTTGCGGCCGATCAGCGCCATTTTTTTAGCCATTTTATCTTCGCCGCATGAACCGCACGACGAACAGCTCCCGCAGGAGCCACTGCATTGACTGGACATGGTAATTTCCTTTATATAGAGTTATTTAAGTAATTCAAGCGCATTTTTGATCATAGTTTCGCCAACGGTGGGGTCCGCCAGATTGCGGCTCGGACGGGTTTCGTAACCCTCATTGCCGTAATGCCACGGCATCCCGACGTAACCGACTTCACCCATGCCGAGGGCGGCGAGGATGGTTTTCGGGAAGCGGGATTTTTCCCGGATGGCATAACCGATTTCCACAAACGGTTCCGCCGGCAGGGAGACAAACGCCAGTTCCGAACCGAAAGAGATCATGATCTGCCGTTCAAAGCGTTTTTCTTTAATGGGATTTTCCCGGCAGGCGATCGCCATTTCAGCGAACATTTTTTTCACAAACGGCGTGCCGCGGGCGATGTCTTCGCTGGTGAAGTCTTTGCCGTCTTCCATAAAGGCATCTTTGTTTTCCTCATAAATGCGTTTGGCTTCGGCGTATTCCGCATCGCTCAACTGCAGATAGGGCGCTTCAAATTCGCTCATCGCACAGGCGATGGTGGTGTCGGACTGTTTTTTCAACCGGTACAGTGCGGAAATCAGCACTGCGGCGTAGGCTTTGCCGATGCGTTTGGCTTCCTCGTAGCCGGTCTGGTTCCAGTCGGTGCTGACGTCGAAGTGGTTGATATTGCCCTGCGGGGCGATAATGGTCATCACCGGCAGTTCAATGCCGAGTTCCTGCTGAATGGCTTTTTCCATAATGCCCGGCCAGTCGGCAGAAACGTAGTCACCGCCGATGGTGTCAGTGTGGTTGCTGATGTTGGCAAGGAGCATTACCGGAGCGCCGTGCTGACGGATCTGCATCATGATGATTTTCGGGTCGATGCCGCCTTCCGGACGGATGATGTCCGGATTGAGCTTGCCGGGGTTGGTCAATACCCGGTCGCCTTTGATGAGATAACGGCGGTTGAATGCGAGCGTGGTACATTCGGTTTCGGCGGTGTAGAGTTCCGCTTCGGCGAGAGAATCCCACGCCGTGGTCAAAGCGGTGACGGTCTTTTCTGCCACGCTCTGCATATATGCCGGATCGGGAGAGTAGTCAAACAGACTGTAAGTATACGGGCCGGTATGAGTATGCGTGGCGCAGTACAAAACTTTGTTGGCAAGCGGCGAACCGGCTTTTGCCAGCATATCGTCGATATGTTTGAGGTATTTGGAATCCAGCAGACAGAGATCGTAGGAAACGACCGCCGCATAGGTGTCACCGGTGCGGAAAACCGCCGCTTTCAGCGCCAGCCGGTCATAAGCGCCTTTATTGAAACGCGGGTTGAAATAACCGCACAGCGGCAACCCGTAAGCCGGAGTGATGTCTTCCTGGGCATACCCGAATTCAAACTTGTTCATAGCATGATCCTTTATGTTAATGGTTGTCTGTATAAGATACCATGAAATCAACGCTTTTTCAAGCATTTTTCAGCGGAAAAGTGTGTGTGCCGCATGGAGTTTTGCCGCAGATATACCGTAAAAAGAGGAGTGATGCTTCTGCAACACTCCTCTGCCGGAAATATCAGATGTTTCAGAGTGTACCTTTGGTGGACAATACGCCCTGGATACGCTCATCGAACGAAGTCGCCTGATCCAGCGCTTTGGCGACGCCTTTGAAAATCGCTTCAAAGAGGTGGTGGGTCTCGCATGAAGCGATCATGCGGATGTGCATATTCAAGCCGCATTTGACGCAGAACGCCTGAAAAAATTCATGGAACAGTCTGGTGTCGATCCCGTTGAGCTGCTGCGCCGGCGGGGTGACATCGTAATACAATCCCGGTCTGCCGGAAAGATCCAGTGCGATCATCACCAGCGTTTCATCCATCGGCAGCAGAAAACTCCCGTAACGGCGGATCCCGGCTTTATCTCCGGCGGCTTTGGCAAAAACTTCGCCCAGCACCAGACCGAGGTCTTCCATCGTGTGGTGGCAATCGACTTCCAAATCGCCTTTGGCGGCGACTTTCAAATCAAAAAGTCCGTGGCGGGCAAAGAGGGTCAGCATGTGATCGAGAAATGCGATCCCGGTGGATACTTCAGCTTTACCGCTGCCGTCCAGCACGATGGAGCAGCAAATATCGGTTTCTGCGGTTTTACGGCTGACTTCAGCGGTGCGGATATTGGACATAAATCTGACTTCCTTATCTTGATATTACGGTTTCATCACTGTAATATAGCACTTTAGCGCAATTATGTCAATCAATAAAACTTGTAATCCGCCCCGGCGGCGTTATATTATAGCAGTATATTAACAGTGGAGAAAATATTATGTTGGAAAATTTGCATTTGGAACGGCCGCTGGCGGTTTTTGATATTGAGAGTACCGGTGTGGTTCCCCAGCGTGACCGCATCGTGGAAATTGCAGTGATGAAAGTTATGCCGGACGGCAGCTCCCGTACTTCGGTGCGGCGGCTCAATCCGGGGATGCCGATCCCGCCCGGAGCGACGGCGATCCACGGCATTACTGATGCGGATGTTGCCGATTGCCCCAGATTTGAAGATATTGCCGAAAAACTGCTCGCCTATCTGGACGATTGCGACTTGGCGGGATACAATATTTCCGGCTTTGATGTGCCGCTTTTGGAGAACGAATTCAAACGTGCCGGGCTGGATTTCCGGGCATCTTCACGCAAAATCGTCGATGCGTATGCGATTTTCTGCAAACTTTTCCCGCGCACATTGACGGCGGCGTACAAATTTTTCTGCGATAAAGATCTGGAAAACGCTCACGGCGCCGCCGCAGATACCACTGCCAGCTGGGAAGTGCTGCTCGGTCAGCTCGCCCGTCATCCGGAATTGCCGCACACCGTGGCGGAATTGGCAGATTACTCTGACATGAGCGATCCCGATGCGGTGGATAAAAGCCGCCGGTTCAAATGGAACGGCGACGAAGTCATCGTGAATTTCGGCAAATACGCCGGACGCACGTTGCGTGACATCGCCGAAAATGAACCCGGTTTCCTGCGCTGGATCATCAAAAACGACTTCCCCGATGATGTCCGTGACATCGCCGGCAATGCGCTGCTCGGTAAATTCCCGGAACGCAAAAGCAGTGAAAACTGACCTGCTGCAGCTGGCATCCATGCTGGATGACCGCGACGAAAACGTCGGGGTCAATATTCTCGCCCAACTGCTCGACCGGGCAGATGAATTGGGTGATCTGCCGGCGTTATTGCAGGAAAGCGCCGATCCGGTGGTGCGCCGCCGGGCGCATCAACTGCAAAGTGCGCTGACCATGCGGCGCCGGCGGCAGGATTTCCATGCCCGGCTCTCCGCCCCGGCACCGGAATTGCTGCCGGGACTGGAGGAGCTGCACATGCTCTGGTTTGACCGGGATTCCCAAACGGAATTGCATGAAACGGTGAATGCGTTTATTTCCGAATTCCGCCGTACCCGGATCACCACGCTGGAGGAGATCGAATTTTTCATGCGGCAGAAAAATTTCCTGCCGTGCCATGAATCCACGATCCAGGTGGAAAATTACTGTATCGGTGCCATACTTGACCGGCGCACCGGCGCCGCTGCTATTCTGATGGCTCTGGCATGTGAACTTGCCGGAAAAAAGCAGTTTCATTTGGTACGGGTATTGGAGAGTTTCGGGATCGCCGATGACCGGGGCATGCTGCTGCTGGGCAATAATTCGTGGCAGCTCTGCCGCGCCCCGGGACGGGAAAATATGGAATTCTGGGACAATTCCATGCTGCTGAAATACGTCGCCGCCACCTTGCTCTCCTGCGCTGTCAACAGCGACAGTTACCGCTATGTGATGAGCATTTCCCAAGCGCTCAGCGGGGATGAGAGTGAACACGTTTTTGACGGATTCCCCTATCCCTTCTGCTCCTCCGGGGAGGATGAGGAATAACTCCTCCTGACAGAATCAGTTATTACGTTTTTTGAATTGCCGCT
Organism: Lentisphaerota bacterium; assembly: GCA_015061865.1. GTDB lineage: Bacteria > Verrucomicrobiota > Lentisphaeria > Victivallales > Victivallaceae > UBA1784. The sequence goes on along the minus strand of SUVU01000031.1, from coordinate 3,880 downwards.
GCCGGGCGGCTTCATAGAGCAGGATCGTGGCGGCGGAAGCGACATTGAGGGAGTCGATTTTGCCCAGCATGGGGATATTGACTTTCAAATCCGCCTGCTCCATCCAGAAATCGGTCAAGCCGGTCTGTTCAGCGCCGACGACGATGGCGACACCTTGAGTGAGATCGACGTCAGTGTATTTGAAATCGGTATGCGGAGTAGCGGCAAGGATTTTGATATTGCGGTCACGCAGATACTTCATGGCAGCTTCATTATCGCAAACGCCGACCGGCACTGAAAAAATCGCTCCGGTACTGGCACGGATCACATTGGGATTGTAAAGATCGGTCTTTTTTTCGCAAACGATCAGGGCATCGGCACCGGCGGCATCGGCACTGCGGAGCATGGAACCGAGGTTGCCGGGTTTTTCGATGGTTTCGGCGACCAGATACAACGGCGCATCGAATTCCGGGAGCAGTTCCAACTCGTGGCGGCGCATTTCAGCGACGGCGATCAAACCTTCCGGGCGGTCACGGTAGGAGACTTTTTCCAGCAGATGCGGAGCGAGCCGGGTCACTTTCACTCCGGATGCGGCAAGCGATTCCAGCAGGGGGAATTCATTGCTGCCGAGGAAGTGTTCCGGGGAGAAGTAAACTTCGGTAAGTTTCATGCCGTATTCGCCGGAACGGGTCAATTCCCGGTAGCCCTCCAGCAATGTGAGATTTTCCTGATCCCGGGTGCGGCGGTCGCGCAGTTTGACCAGATGTTTCAAAGCCGCATTCTGGGCGCTGGTGATGGTGATATATTCCATGATGAGCCTCAATATGATAATATGTATAATTATGACACAGCAGTGCGTCATAAATATACACTTCCGGCGGCAGTAATGCAAGCGCCGCACCTGAAAAACTCCGCTGGCACGCTCTTTGCTTGAGAAAAAGCGGACAATTACAGGAGGTATTACTATGAACATGGATAAATTCACCAACAAAAGCCGTGAAGCACTCGTCAATTCCCATCAGCTGGCGCAGAGCTCCGGCAATACCGAATTGAAAGCATTGCATTTGCTGGCAGCACTGCTCGGCGACGGCGACGGATTGTGCAGTTCCATTCTGGAAAAATGCGGCGTTGCCAAAAATCTTTTTTCCGGCAAACTGACCACGGCACTTGCCGGACTGCCCCGGCTGGAAAACCGTCAGCAAGCTGAAGTCGTCCAGTCCCGGGAGTTCAGCATGACTTTGAACCGTGCCATGCAGTACGCACAGGAGATGAAAGACGAATACGTCAGCGTGGAACATTTGCTGCTGGGTATCCTCGCCGAGGGCGGCGATGCTGCCGCTTTGCTCAATGAGTCCGGTATCACCGGCGAAAAAGTGCTGCAGGCACTGCAATCCCTGCGGGGAAATCAGCGGGTGACCAGTGCCGATCCGGAAGCCACTTTTGATGCACTCAACAAATATTCCCGTGACCTGACCCGGATGGCAATGCAGGACAAACTTGATCCGGTCATCGGCAGGGATGAGGAGATCCGCCGGGTCATTCAGATCCTCTCCCGCCGGACGAAAAACAATCCCGTGCTGATCGGTGAACCGGGCGTGGGCAAAACCGCTATCGCCGAAGGTCTGGCACGCCGGGTGGTGCGCGGTGACGTGCCGGAAAACCTGAAAGACCGCCGGGTCGTCGCATTGGATATGGGCGCTTTGATCGCCGGTGCGAAGTACCGGGGCGAATTTGAGGAGCGTTTGAAAGCGGTGCTGAAAGAGGTCACTGCCGCTGAAGGCAGGATCATCCTTTTTATCGACGAACTTCACACTGTCGTCGGTGCCGGAGCTTCTGAAGGCTCCATGGATGCCGGCAATCTGCTCAAACCCATGCTTGCCCGCGGCGAACTGCACTGCATCGGCGCCACCACGCTGGATGAGTACCGCAAATATATTGAAAAAGACCCCGCCCTGGAACGCCGCTTCCAGTCGGTATTGATCAATCCGCCGTCGGTGGAGGATACGATCTCCATTTTGCGCGGCCTGAAAGAGCGTTACGAATTGCACCACGGCGTGCGGCTGCGGGACAGCGCCTTGGTGGCGGCAGCGGTGTTGGCGGATAAATATATCGCCGACCGTTTCCTGCCGGATAAAGCGATCGACCTCGTGGACGAAGCCGCCGCCGCACTGCGTACCGAAATCGACAGCAGTCCGGTGGAGGTGGATGAAAACCGCCGCAAACTGATGCAGCTGGAAATCGAATTGACCAGTCTGCGCAACGAAAAAGACCCCGCCGGGATCAAGCGCCGGGAATCGCTGGAAAAAGAGGCGGCGGAACTCCGTGCCGCCGGTAAAGAATTGCAGATCCGTTACGAAAATGAGAAAAAAGCCATTGCCGATCTGCGTAATTACCGGGAAGCTCTGGATACCGCCCGCAGTCAGCTGGAAAAAGCCGAACGGGACTACGATCTGGAACGTGCCGCCGAATTGCGCCACGGTACCATACCCGGTTTGGAAAAACAGCTTGCCGATGCCGAACAGGCATTGCAGACTTCCGGCGGCTCCCGGATGCTCAAAGAGGAGGTCGATGACGAAGATATCGCCGCCATCATCAGCCGCTGGACCCATATTCCGGTGACGAAACTCATTCAGAGCGAAAAAGATAAACTGCTCGCCCTCGCCGGACACCTGCATGAACGGGTCATCGGTCAGGATGAAGCCGTCAGCGCCGTTTCCGATGCGGTTTTGCGTGCCAGAGCCGGGTTGAAAGACCCCAACCGCCCCATCGCCAGTTTCATTTTCCTCGGCCCCACCGGGGTCGGCAAAACGGAACTTGCCCGGGCATTGGCACAGCAATTATTTGATGATGAACGGGCCATGGTCAGGATCGATATGTCCGAATACATGGAGAAATTCAGCGTTTCCCGCCTGATCGGGGCGCCTCCGGGATACGTCGGCTACGAGGAGGGCGGGCAGCTCTCTGAAGCCGTCCGACGCCGTCCCTATTCGGTCGTACTGTTCGACGAGATCGAAAAAGCCCATCCGGATGTATTCAATATCCTGCTGCAGATCCTCGAAGACGGTATCGTCACCGATTCGCAGGGGCGCACGGTCAGTTTCAAAAATACCATTATCATCATGACCAGCAACCTCGGCAGCAGCATGATCCTGGAAAATCACGGCAAAGATGTCGAAGCATTGAAAGAACAATTGTCCATCGAACTGCGGCGCCACTTCCGTCCGGAATTCCTCAACCGTATCGACGAAACACTGATCTTTCATTCGCTGACCAAATCGGAAATCCGCCGGATCGTCGATCTGCAACTGGCGAAACTCGCCGTCAGACTTCAAGATAACGGTATATCTTTGCAGGTGGACGATTCCGCTGCCGACCTGATCGCCGATGCCGGCTATGACCCCGATTTCGGCGCCAGACCGCTGAAACGTGCAGTCATCAGACTGGTCGAAACTCCGCTGTCACGGCAAATCATCGCCGGGGAGATCCCGCCGGATTGCACCATCCGGCTCTCCGCTGCAAACGGCAGCATCGTGTTTCAGAAAGAAAACTGAAAACTCCGCCTCCTCCGGGACTGTCGCTGACGTGACAGTCCCGTTTTTTATGACTGGGTTCGGGTGGGCAGTCTGCGGACGGTTTGAGTGGAGGCTTGGAGTGGTTACGCTTGGGGAGGGAAACCCCACACGGTGAGGTTTTCCTCCCCAAACCCCACCTTTTCCGCTTGCGGCAAATGGGTGTGGACGTTTGTACCGTTTGGCTTGAGGGGGCGTGACTCTGCTATGGCGTGGAGACGTCAGTATCAGTACAATTTACATTCGCCTTTACAACCGGGGGTTGTAAAGGCTCTCCTGCTCGTCCTCCGCTCATCGGCGGCGCTTGCGCTTGCCGCTGTTGCTCCGCTTTG
>SUVU01000030.1 GCA_015061865.1 Lentisphaerota bacterium | reverse complement strand
GCCCGCTGCATCCACCGGGTGCAATCAAACCGTTTTATGTTTTTGACCAATCATAATGTAAGTGATATATTCTATGTGTCGCCATAAAATGTGTTCATTCGGTCTTGTATGTATGTTTCACAAAAATTGGGACATTACTTTTTCTTTGATTTGACAAAAGAAGCGTTTTTTGCTTTTTTTGTCAATTTTTTTATTGTTAACACTCTGTATGCTTGTTAAAAGCTGCCGCTGTTTCTGTCCGGCAGGAGCGCTTGCAAAAATTGGCATGAAATTTGCTCATATTATTTTGGTATGACACTTTTTGTCATATCAGGCAAGGTATATTGGGCACAGGATGTTCAAAATTTGAAAGGTGCTGCTATGGAATTGATCTATGTGTGTAAAATCTGCGGCAGGGAAAACAAGATCGAAGCCGAAAAACTGCTGGCAAGCAAAGAACTTGTATGCGAAAATTGCCAGCATCACTCGGCATTGACCGCTGGAAACGATACCCCCAAACGGTGGGATGAATCTCTGAATATGGAACAGGAGCGTGCCGCCTGTTATAACGATCGGGCCAAAGCCCTGTTGGTTCTTGCGGGGGCAGGATGCGGCAAAACCAAAACGCTTATCGCCAGAGCTTTGTTTCTGCATCGGGAACTTCGGGTTCCGGCGGAGAAAATCGCTCTTTTGACCTTTACCCGGAAAGCGGCAAAAGAGATTTCTGAACGGCTCAATATGGAAGTTGCCGGCATGGGCGACCGGATGTTTGTGGGAACTTTTCACCGCTTCTGTCTGGATCTGATGCGCCATCACAGCGGATATTTTAACTGCGCAGGAGCCAAACTCATCGACCGGGACGATCAGAGTGCAGTTATCCGGAAACTCCGCAATGATCTTGCCATTCCGGAACACGTTTCGGAACTGCTTGTCCCCAAAGTAGAGGAACTTTGCGGAATTATTTCCTACATGAATAATGCCATGGTGGGAGTTTCCGATTATTTTTCACGGTTTCCGTGTACATTGCCTGATACCCCAAGATATGTGGAGGCGGTCGTAGCCAAATACCGGAAATACAAATGTGACAACAAACTGATGGATTTTGATGACATTTTGACCATGACTGCCGATAATTTGTCGCATGTTGCTGATTTCCGTTGTTTGGTGCAGAATAAATTTGATCACGTTCTGGTTGATGAGATGCAGGACACCAGTCCCATCCAGTGGGCGATTTTGAAGCCGCTGTATCCGTCGGTCAATCTTTTCTGCGTGGGCGATGATGCCCAGAGCATTTATTCATTCCGGGGAGCTGATTTCAAAAATGTCCATAACTTCTGCGAGCAGCTGCCGGAGAGTGTAACGTTGAAACTTACGGAAAATTACCGTTCCAGTCAGGAGATTCTGGATATATCAAATATGCTGCTGCAGAATGCTGCGGTGAAGTATGAAAAAAAATTGCGCGCCCATAACGGGTATTCCGGACACGAACCGGAACTTTATACATTTCACTCCGATTTCGATGAGGCAAACTTTGTTTTAAAAAGTATCCGTTCCAAATTACGGCAGGGTGTCTACCCCAATCAGCTTATGCTGATGTTCCGCAGTGCCACTCACGCCCGGGTGATAGAATATACGCTGCGGGCAGCCGGAATTCCCTACCGTTTTATCGGCGGCATGAGTTTTCTGCAATCCAGTCATATCAAAGATGTGATTTCGGCATTGGAGGCGGTAACGAGTTTTAAATACGAACTCGCCTGGCACCGTTTTTTGTGTCTGCACCGGAAATTGGGCGACAAGACCAGCAGCAAATATTTCCTTGCTGTTCAAAATGCTCCGGATCATAAAAACGGACTGCAGATGATGGGGGAGTGTCTGGCGCCAAAATATCCTGATTTGGGAAATTTTTTGCAAAACTTTGATCCGGAAAGAGCTCCGGCAGAGCTGTTGAAAGATATTCTGGATTATTTTGAGCAGACCCGACTGCTTGAGGAAAAATACGATAATTGGGATGAACGGAAAAATGATTTGCAGATGTTGTGCCGGATCGCCGCCAAATACTCTGATACGGAATATTTTCTGGAAGCATTCAAACTTGATCCGGATACCGAAGTTTTGGAACATGACCACAATTCTGACAGCAAAATAACCCTTATTACCGTTCACAGCGCCAAAGGCAGTGAATGTGATTACGCCTATATCTGCCGGGTGCAAAATGGCGTATTCCCTCACATCAAAGCCGCCAGTATTGACGAAATCGAGGAGGAGCGCCGGGTGCTTTATGTGGCGATGACCCGGGCGAGAAAAGAGTTGATCATGACCCGCACAAGCTCCGACAGCAGCAGGTTTCTGACTGAAAAAATGGTTGAAAAAATAGAACGCCGTTATCAGGCAAAAGGATGGTGAAAAATGGCAAAAACAAAAACTTCTTACAGCAAAACAATTTCCGTAAAAGAATTAAAAGAACTCCTGCTGGATAATTTGAATGCCCTCTGGGAAAATGATTCTGCATTGCACACCAAAAATGCAACGGTCGCAAGTCTGATTCCCCCCATTATGGTTTGGGGCGCTCCGGGCGTGGGAAAATCTACCGCTGTCCGGGAGCTGACCCGGGAACTTGGCATTGGCTTTATTGACGTGCGGCTTGCCCAGCGGGAGCCGGTGGATATGCGGGGACTTCCGGTGCCGGATGAAAACGCAAACTCCGTCAAATGGCTGGTTTCCGGAGAGTGGCCCAGAGACCCTGACAGCCGGGGGATCATCATGTTCGATGAGTTGACCGCCGCAGATAAAACTTTGCAGGTGGCGGCGTATGAATTTATCCTTGACCGCCGGCTTGGAGCATTATACAATGTTCCTGACGGCTGGTACATTATGGCGGCAGGCAACCGGATTGAGGACAGAGCCGTTTCCTGTGCTATGTCAAGTGCCTTGGCAAATCGCTTTCTCCATGTGGAAGTTGCCGCTGAAGCAGAGAGTTTTCTTGCATGGGCGAAAGAAAACAATCTGCACCCTGCCGTGACCGGATTTATCAAATTCCGTCCGCAGCTGCTTTTTTCGCAGGAAAATGAGGATTTGCAGCGCGGCTGGCCCAGCCCCCGCAGTTGGGAACGGGTAAGCACCATGCTGAAAATCGCCGAAAAAAATAAAAGAAAAACTTCCCTGAAATATACGATTCCCGGTCTTATCGGTCCGGGGGCGGCGGCAGAATTTATGGCGTTTTACAAGAACATTTATTATATGAGTGATACGGTGGATATTGCCGAATGTCTGAAAAGCGGCAGAACGATCCCGCTGCCGCAGAAAGCTGATCTTCTCCATGCCTGTTGCGGAGCCGTGGCATACCAGCTGAAATTGACGGAAGATGCAAAGATTTTTCCGGTCATTCTGGAAAACTTCCTTAAATTTGTCCTGACCCTCCCCAACGACTTTGCGGCGATGATCATGAACGATGTGGAATCTGCTTTCGCCGGGACTAAACGCTCTGAAATCATAAGAAATCATCCGCTTTATACTTCCGTTCAGCAGAAATATAAGCCGGAAAGCCTCTTTGAATTATGAAAATAACGGTTGAAAAATATCGCAAACCCAATGCCGGAGAAGAGGCGTTGAAGACACAAGTCCGGCAAATGATGCAGTCTGATCGTTGCCGTATGCTGGAAAAACACCCTTTTGTCGGACATCTTGCCATGCATTTGGACATGATCCCCGTCATTGACAGCCGCATGACTACCGCCACCACCGATGGGACAAGGATGTTTATGGATGCAGAGTTCTACTCCAAAATGGATGAAGAGGAACGCTTGGGCATCATCGGGCATGAAGTGTGGCACTGTGCCTTACGTCATTTTCAGCGTTTGGGCAACCGGGACAGAAAGAAATTCAATTTTGCCTGTGATGTGGAAGTGGATCTGCTGCTGCATCGGGACGGCTTCAAAGTGGAAGTTTTGCCTCACGAAGCCAGTTGGGAAGGCAAAAGTGCTGAACAAATTTATGACCTGATGTTTCCCGGATTGGAACAGTTTCAAAAAGACGATGAGCATATTTTTGACTCCGATAAACTGCCGGGTGAGGGTGGAACAAACGCTGGTGATGATTCCGACGGGGAAAACAGTGGAGAAAATGAAGAAGATACAGATGCTCAAGCCGGTACAAATAAAAATGGGGCTTCCGGAGGTAAAGCCGTTTCCGGAAACGCAAATTTACCATCTGTAAGTCACGATGGTGTGATCGACCCTGATTTTCAGCCTGGAATGGAAGATGAACTTGCTGAAGATTGGAAAGATCATCTTAAAAATGCCGTTCAGCAGGAAATGGAAAAAGGCGGTAAAGGTATCGGTAATCTGCCGGGCAATGTGGAAAACCTCATCAAAGATGACGATAAAGTCGCCACCGTGGATTGGAAAAAAATTCTGCTGGATTATGTTTCACAGCTTTTCGGCGGTGACCGCCAATGGCTGCCTCCGGCCCGACGGTATGTGTGGAAGAAACTTTATCTGCCCAGCCGTGCCAAAAAGCATAGTATTGAAATCGTTCTTGCCATCGACACCAGCGGCAGTACTACCGAAGATTTGCCGGATTTCCTTGCCGAATTGCGGGGAATGACTTCGGCTTTCGGAGAATATAAAATAACCATTATCCAATGTGACATTGCCATTCATTCGGTACAGGAGTATTCCAACGATGATCCTTTGCCGGAAACAGGCTTGCAGTTCAAAGGCTTCGGCGGAACCAGTTTTCTTGCCCCATTCAAATATGTGGAAGAAAAAATGAATGAAGCCCCGACTGTTTTCATTTATCTTACGGACGGCTTCGGACAAGCACCTGCCGAAGCGCCTGATTATCCGGTGATCTGGTGTTTGACCAAAGGCGGAAAAAAGCCTGTTGATTGGGGATTGGAAGTAAAAATCAAAGAAAAATGATTGCTTCGGAATTGGTATGACATTTCGTGGCACACCTGAAGTTATATTTTATACTCCGGAATAACACGGGAGATTTTTATGAAAACTGTATTTGATCAGGAGGCGTTCTATGGCTGCCTCGGTTTTATTATCGTATTGATATTGGTGCCGGTAGCGATCTTTTTCGGCTGGTTTCTGCTGCGGGCGATCTTATTTGTATTGCCTGCCATCGTTGCCGGATTGATTATTCTGGCGATCCCGGTGGTGCTTTTTTATGCGTTTAGAGAAATGTTTTTCAAAAAAGTTGAGTAAAAGACAACATATAACAAAAGGAGTAATAAAATGAGCAGTTGGATTGGAATTTTTCCTGATTTTACTCTGGAAGCCAAAAAACTTTCCGAGGCGGAGAGCCGTAGAAAAATCGATGAAATCATGGAGTTTGACCGTAAAATATCGGAACCTTTTTCCGAAAGTGAACTGGCGGAACTTTTCAAAAAAGTTGATACTCTTGCCCCGCTTGGTTTTGCAGAGGGGATGCAAGCGGCTGAAGTACTTTCTGAAAAAGTGTCGCAAAAACAGGTCGATGATGCTGTCGAAAATTTGAAAATATGTGCGGAACGCCGGAAGGAATTGGATTCAAATTTGAGCGATGCCGAGTTGACCGAACTTTTTCAGAAACACTCCTGGGGCAGCCGCCGCGGCTGGCGGGATTACGAACTGCTCACTCCGGAAGAGCAATATTTTGTGGATAAATCCGGCTGGACTCCGGAAAAACGCAACTGTAAAAATAATTCCGGGATGAGTCTGGTTGAAAAACGCCGCAAACTGAAATCATCCGTCATCAAAACTCCGACTTTCAGCTCGTGGGAGTTTCACAATCTTGACAACATCAAACTTCTGGTGATGAAACACGAGTGCGATGAGAAGTGTTTTTACTTCATAAATTTCTTTTCTGCAGCGAGTATCCGGACATCATTGCAGAAAATTGCGAAATTGAAAACAGCGATGCCGTTTGTTACCGATGACCGCACCGCCGCACTCTGGCTGAAAGTTTTTGACCACATCACGGTTGACAAAAGCAAACTCCGTCCCGGGCAGGTCAAATATCTGGAGACCAAAGTTCAGGAAACGCTTGCGTTGCTTGAAAAGTGCAAGTTTGACATTTTTGATGATAAACATTTTGATTGCCCGTTCATTTATCACCGGAATTATGAGTTGCTGACCGAGGCGGAAAAACAAACTCTTGACAAATTAGGGCTTGCGCCGGTACCGCAGAAAGAAAATACCGCGGAAGATATTTTTGGGAGAACAGCTTACGAATCATCAACTGATGCTGCATCCGCCCGCCGCGATCTTAAAAAAGATGTATTGACAAAAGACGAGGACATTTTTTCCGGTTTCAGATTTTTTCATTCAGATTATACAGTATCTTTTGCAAAGGACTGCTACTGGATCGACCGGAAATCCGGAACTTTAATAACCTGTGTCCCGAATCCACCGGATCTGATCGTGGAAAAATCCAAACTCCGGTTTGACCAGATTGCTTATCTGGATAGAAAATGTGCCGAAGAAAAGCGGGCACAGAACACCCAAAGCGAGAGCAGCACCGATAATTAATATATGTAAATCACATTACTGCATAAAAAACATGAATGCCGGGAATATTTTTATTTCCGGCATTGTATTTTGTTTATAGCGGGTTTATATTAAGTAAACAACGAGGTAAACAAAAAGGAGAATCCCGCAGTGAACGCAGATTTGACTAAAGTAAAACATGTTTTTTTTGACATGGATGGCACCATCTATCACGGCAGTGTGCTGTTCCCGACCACGATACCGTTTCTGGAATTTCTGAACGCCCGCGGTATCGGTTATACGTTTCTGTCCAACAATTCATCCTACGGCCATGCCGAGTATATCGCCCGGCTTGCCCGGTTCGGTATTGAGGCATCCGGAGAGCAATTTTATATCTCCACAGACTATGCCATTGATTATCTGAAGCATTATCATCCGGAAGTGAAACGGATCCATACGCTGGGCATGGCGTGTATGGATAGAATGTTTCAGGATGCCGGATTTGAAATCGATCCGGACACTCCGCAAATGGTGATCGTCGGTTTCGACCGGGAGCTGACTTATGAAAAACTCTGCCGGACGGCATGGCACTTGCGCAACGGAGTGCCGGGAATTGCTACCCATCCGGATGTTTTCTGTCCCACTGATCAACCGACCTGGCTGGTTGATTGCGGCGCTGTGACCAGATGTTTGGAAACTGCGACCAATACGGTACTGAAAGTGCTGGGCAAGCCGGATCCGGGGATGCTGCGTGAAGCATCGGCACGCTTGGGGCTGCCGGTGGAGGAGACGCTGATGATCGGCGACCGTCTTGCCACTGATATTGCACTGGGCATGAATGCCGGGGCAATGACCTGTCATATCGTTACCCCGGGGGCGGATTTGATCGTGCCGGAGGGGATCACCCCGGATTTTGCGGTCAAAGATCTCGGCGGATTACAGCAAATTTGGAGTAAAATGGAGCAGGGCAAATGATTTACGATACAGCGATCATCGGCGGCGGTGTTTCCGGTGCGGCTACGGCATGGTGGCTTTCGCGCTACGAAACCAATACAGTGCTGCTGGAAAAAAATGCTGATGTCGGGTTCGGGGTTTCCAAAGCCAACAGCGGCATTGTTCACGGCGGATTTCACCATCCGGTATCTTCATTGAAAGCGCAGTTGGAATTGCGCGGCAATCTGATGTTTGAGCAGTTGCGGCATGAATTGGGATTTCCCTTTGAACGCAACGGAATTCTGGTGGCGGCATTCAGTGAAGAAGAGATGACGACCGTCCGGAAACTTTATGAGCAGGGCATCGCCAACGGCGTGCATGATCTGGAAATGTGCGGCAGAGAACGGATGCTGGAATTGGAGCCGAAATTGAATCCGGATGTGGTCGGGGGATTTTTCGTTCCCGGCGGCGGTACGGTGGAGCCGTATTGTTATGTGTTTTCACTGATGGAGTCGGCGATCGGTAACGGCGTGGAGCTGCGGTGCGGATTTGAAGTCGTTTCCGGCAGTTATCAGGATGGATTGTGGACGCTGCAAAGCGCTGACGGCAGAGAGATCCAGGCCCGCTATGTGGTCAATGCCGCCGGTTTGTACGCCGATCAGGTTTCTGCCAGATGCGGTGCGGAAAAGTTTACCATCATACCGCGTAAAGGCGAGGAATATTTGCTTGACCGGACTTGTGCCGGACGTCCGTCCCGGGTGATTTTTCCGGTGCCGTCCAAACACTCCAAAGGCGTGTTGGTGATTCCGACTGCCGGAGGTACGACCATGATCGGACCCACGGCGGAGATCGTGGAGGAAAAAGATGATAATGCCACGACTGCCGGTAATCAGAAACGGATTTTGTCGCTGGTGCGCAATATGATCAACGGCATCAGCGAGCGTGATTGCATCACGGCGTTTGCCGGATTGCGTCCGGTGTTGGCAGAGTCGGAGGATTTCTACATTGCACCTTCGGAAAAAGTCCCCTGTTTTATTCAGGTGGCAGGGATCCAGTCGCCGGGGTTGACAGCGTCTCCGGCGATCGGCGAATACGTCAAAGACCTGCTGAAAAAATCCGGTTTGAGTCTGGCAGAAAAAGCGCAGATAAAATATTTCCTGCCTGCACGTCACACGGCGCGGGAGGCGACACTGGAGCAGTTGGACAAACTGCATGCCGAAAATCCGGCGTGGGCGCATATTGTGTGCCGTTGTGAAAAAATATCCGAGGCTGAAGTTATTGCGGCTGTCCGCCGGGGGCATACCACTGTGGACGGAGTCAAATTTTATACCCGTGCCGGAATGGGGCGCTGTCAGGGCGGATTTTGCAGTACCGGGATTTTGCAGATCATCAGCCGGGAAAGCGGAATCCCCATGACCGAATTGACCAAACGCGGTCCCGGCAGTACCCTGCTTGCCGGAAAATTGGGAGATCTGGAGGTGAAAGCATGAACGAACGGATGGTTGATGTCGCCGTGATCGGTGCCGGAGCCGCCGGCTTGGCAGCGGCAACGGTCACTGCCAATGCCGGATGCAGTACCGTGGTTATTGACCGGGAGAAGTTCCCGGGCGGGATATTGCGGCAGTGTATTCATAACGGTTTCGGACTTAGGTACTTCAAAGAGGAACTTACCGGCCCGGAATACGCCGGACGTGCCGCCGGTAAATGTCTGGATGCCGGCGCGGAATTGTGGCTTGACCACACGGTGTCCAATTTGAAACGGACAGACGACGGCTTATTGGTGCTGGATGTCCTGTCAGCGGAAACCGGTGTTACCAGATTGACTGCCAAGGCGGTGATGCTGGCGATGGGGTGCCGGGAGCGCAACCGGGGCAATCTGGCGATCCCCGGCAGCAGACCTGCCGGAGTTTTTACTGCCGGAACCGCACAGAAATTATTGAATTCTGTCGGCGTGCTGCCGGGAAAATCTGCGGTCATTGTCGGTTCCGGGGATATCGGTTTGATCATGGCCCGGCGGTTGACATGGTGCGGGATCAAGGTCAAAGCGGTGGTGGAGATCATGCCGCATCCGTCCGGTCTGACCCGCAATATCGTGCAGTGCCTGAATGATTTTGATATTCCGCTGTACCTCGGTCATGCGGTGGTGAACATCTGCGGCAAAAACCGGGTCAGCGGTGTCGATATCGCACCTTTGGCTGACGGGATCCCGCAGGATGAAAAAACATTTCACATTGATTGCGATACGCTGTTGTTTTCGGTCGGTTTGATTCCGGAAAACGAGTTGTCGGTCACTGCCGGAGTGACACTGGATCTGGCTACCGGCGGGGCAAAGGTGACTTCCGGTTACGAAACTGATGTGCCGGGAATATTTGCCGCAGGTAATGTGCTGCATGTGCATGATCTGGTCGATTTCGTTTCCGAAGAAGCTGAACGTGCCGCCAAAGGCGTGCTTCAATATCTGAAAAAGGAAACCACAGCGGATAATTGCCGTGCCGCCGCCGGGAAAAACTTGAAATATGTCGTTCCCGGCAGCTGCAGAGCAGGGGAGAAACAGTTATTTTCTTTCCGGCCGCTGATCGTCACTGACGGAGGGAAATTGACGGCAAAATGCGGTGATGACGTGGTGTTTACGCAACGTATTCCGTTCGTCCGTCCGGCAGAGATGATAGCTGTGGAAGTGGATGTACCGGAAAATGCCGCCGGAATAACGTTTGAACTGCATCCGGGCGAGGTGTCAAAATGAAAAAAGAACTTATCTGCATTGTTTGTCCGCGTTCCTGTCATTTGACTGCGGAGCATGACGGAGAAAACTGGAATATTTCCGGCAACATGTGTCCCCGGGGCAAAGTTTATGCGCTGCAGGAGCTTACCGACCCGCGCCGGGTGGTCACTGCTGTAATACCGTGCCGCAACAGTCTGCAGGAGGTGATCCCGGTGCGGACAGATCAGCCGTTTCCGAAAAAAGAGATAGCTTCGCTGCTCAACCGGCTTTATAAAATGAGCGCGGCAGCTCCGGTGAAAACAGGGGAGATTATTTGGGAAAATGTTGACAATTCAGGAATAAACATTATTGCGACTGAAAGTCGTGACATCAGAAAGGATGGATGATATGGTTAAATGGATCGGTCACCGGGGTGAATCTGCGGAGGCTCCGGAAAATACGTTGGCATCATTCAAATTGGCGATGGAGCGTGATCTGGATGCGATCGAAGTTGATATTCACTTGACAGCTGATAAAAAAGTGGTGTGCAGTCACGATGTCAACACTTTGCGGCGGTGCGGCAAAGATCTGGTCATCACCGAAACAAATTTTGACGAGTTGCGGAAACTTGATGCCGGAAACGGCGAAAAAATTCCGCTGTTCAGCGAGGTGTTGAAAGTTTTGCGCCCCGGCAAGCAGGCTTATGTGGAGCTGAAAGGGGTGGATCAGGCGTTGATACCGGCGATGATGGAAGTGATCGACTCTGTCGGTGTCGATCACCGGCAGATCGTAGTCATTGCCTTTCATCCAGATATGGTGCGGGAGTGCAAACGGTTGTACCCGGATTTGCAGGTGCTGCTGTTGATCGGTATTTACCGGCTTGACGGTGGTATTTCGGTCCCGAATGCGGAGTTGGCGTATGCGCTGATGCAGGGGTGTGATGCCGACGGCATGGATATCCGCAGTTATCCGGAGGTCGTGGATGCCGAGTTGATCCGCCGGGTGCATGCCATCGGCAAAACGGTGACATTGTGGACGGTCGATGATACCAGTGATGCGGCGTATTTTGTCAAGTTGGGCGTGGATGGGATCACCAGCAACCGTGCGGCAGCGATCCGGGATGAGTTATCGTGAATCTGCTTGAAATTTCCCAGACCATCCGCCAAGTCCGTTTGGCACAGAATATGACCGTGGAACAGCTGGCAAAAAAAAGCGGTTTCAGCAAAGGATTTATTTCGCAGGTGGAGAATTTCCGCCAGTCGCCTTCGCTGAAAGCATTGATCCGCATTACCGAAGCGCTGGGGATCCCGATGAGTGCGCTGTTTGACGGCGACAGAGATCAGACTCCGGCGTATACATTCGGCAGAATCGATGACGGTGAAGAACTGCAGCGTGACGAGGGTGAAAAATACGGGATCCGGTATTTCGCACTGGCGTACCAGCAGATCGGGCGCAAAATGGATCCGTTTGTCATTGAATACACTCCAGGAGAGCCGCGGGATTTCAAGTCTCACGACACGGAAGAATTTTTTCTGCTGCTGGAGGGTGAACTGGATTATATCATTTACGATGACGAACACCGTCACCGTATGAAAAAACATGACACACTGTATCTGAAATCCGGCATCCCGCACCGGGTGGAACTCGCTCCGGGATGCCGTTATGCCAAAGGCCTGGTCATTTATACCGAACTGGAGGTCGGCGGCAGATGATTGCCGTTATCATGCCTCCAGTTCAATTCCCATCCATTTCGCCACAGTGCCGCCGAGGACTTCACGGATGATATTTTCCGGAACTCCGATACGGTCGAGCAGCGCACGGTAGTATTTCTGTCCGTCGGTGACGATCCACGGGTGGGTAACGTAGGCATCCGAACCGAGCACCAGTTTGCGGTAGTTGGCAAAGGTCGGATCGACAACGGCGATGGATTGGCTGAGCAGAGCGTTCAACGTTTCCGGCTGCATCCGTTTCCACTGACCGCAGCCGCCGAGATCGGCGTACAAATTGGCGTGCATTTTGATATACTGTGCCGCTTCATCCTGGTAAATTCTGGTGCCGAGGTGCGCCATGATGATATTGAGCTTCTGAAAACTGCGGGCGATCCGGTCGAGATTGATCGGGTGCATGTTTTTCAAAGCCGGGACATGGCAGCGCACATCCATTTCGTTGGGGCGGTAGTTGCCGGTGTGAAACAATAGCGGCAGGCCGCATTTTTCCGCAGCTTCATAGACCGGCATGTAAATATCATGGTCGTACTCATAGTACGGGTAAATGCACTTGAAACCGCGAACCCCCATTTCGGCATAGCGGTAGACTTCATCGGGATCGGCGGTTTCCCAGAGATCGAGTTTGGCAAGCGGAATGAAACAATCCGGATAACGTTTGCAGATCTCAACGACCTCTTCATTGGGCAGAAAATCGTGACCGCCGTAACGCAAGCCTCCGGAAAGTGCGAGAATGGTTTCGCTTTCCCGGGCAGTTTTGGCCAGAGTGTCCAGCAGATTTTTGTCATTGCTGTTGCAATGAACGTGCATGTCAAGATATTTCATTCGTTCAGTCCTCCAGGTTTACTCCGAGCCATTTGGCGACGGTGCCGCCCATGATGTCATCAATGATTTCCTGCGGTACGCCGATGCGGTCAAGCAGGGCGAGGTAATATTTCTGGGCCTCAGTGACGATCCATGGATAGGTGACGTAAGCATCAGAACCGAGAACCAGTTTGCGATAGTTGGCAAACGAGGGATCAATGAGCATGGTTTCCGGCAAGAGCAGGTTATTCAACGTTTCCGGCTGCATCCGTTTCCATTGCCCGCAACCTCCGAGATCGGCGTATAAATTTGCGTGCATTTTGATATACTGCGCCGCTTCATCCTGATAAATTCTGGTGCCGAGGTGCGCCATGACTATTTTCAAATCCGGGAAACTGCGGGCGATCCGGTCGAGATTGATCGGATGCATGTTTTTCAGCATCGGACGGCGGTAAATGATGTCGTCGGCGTTGGGACGGATGTTGCCGGTGTGAAACAAAATGGGCAGACCGCATTTAGCCGCCGCTTCATAGACCGGCATATAAATATCATGGTCGTAGGCGTAATACGGGTAAATGCACTTCAGACCGCGGCAGCCCATTTCGGCGTAACGGTAAACGTCATCGGCATTGACGGTGTCCCAGAGTCTGAAACTGGCAAAAGGCACGAATACATCCGGATATTTTTTTGCGGCGGCAAGCACCGTTTCGGTGGGCGGATAATAACATTCACCGTAATTGAACCCGCCGGAAAATGCGAGAATGGTATTATTGGCACGGCACAGCTCTGCCAATTCGGCGACTGCCTGCGGATCGTCGCTGTTAAAGTGAACGTGAAAATCAAAACGTTTCATAATATGCTCTCCTATGTAAAGCTGGTATAACATAATCGGCAAAAAAAATTTTTCAAGCAGAAAAATTGGTAAAATTATTAAAATGATGCTATTTTATCATCATTGTTAGCAAAGTATTAAATGAATGAGAATTTGTTATGAAAAAATTATTCATAATGGCGGCAATTGTCTGGACGTTATGCGGGCACGGTGCCGGAAAAATCGTGTGCGGCAGTTTGGAAAAACACCATGTGCAGGGAATCGCCGGAGACGGTCAGGCGTGGTATTGGGTTTTCACCGATGTGATCGTGAAAACTGACCTGCAGGGCAAAGTGCTGCTGCGGAAAGAGATCCATCGTCAGGGCGGTCGCCGGATCCACGGCGGGGCACCGTGTTTTGCCAACGGCAAATTGTATGTGCCGTACTGCGGCGGCAGTTTCAATCGGCATTTGAATGGCAACCCCGGATATAATTGGATATTGGAATATGATGAAACACTCAATTGGCTCAAAAGTTATCCTGTTGATGAGGTGAAATACGGAGCAGGTTGTGTGGCGTTTCGGCGTGGACACTTTTTTGTTTCCGGCGGCAGACCTGCGGATGTACCGGGAAATACGGTGTGGGAGTATGATGAAAATTTCAAATTTGTCCGGGCGCATGAAGTGAATTTTTCATCCCGCAAAGGTATTCAAACTCTGGTTGCGGACGGTGAAAAGTGGTATTTCGGAGTTTACCAGAGTCCGGCAGTTACTTTTATGACCGATGCTGATTTCAAACTGCTTGGACGCTGGAAATTTAATGGTGCTGTCGGCATGGCGCCGTTGGGGAATGGACGTTTTTTGCGGGGTCTCAGCACCAGACACAAAAGCGGTAAAAAAATGCTGCGCGGCGGCGCACTGATGGAGATAACTCCGAAATTCTCTGCCGGGCCGGATTTATCGGCAGAAAGTGCGGCGGATAAACTTGTAAAAACGGAAAAAAGCGGTAAATTATAACAGTGATTGCTGATACGGGGAATAAAAGGATGAGTGAGAAAGATTTACTGCTGCATATCTGCTGTGCGCCATGCGGCGGCGGTTGCGTGAACCGGCAGGAAATGATCTCTCCGGATCGCAAAGTTACTCTTTTTTACTCCAACAGCAATCTTGACAGTGCTGATGAATTTGAAAAACGTTTGGCGTGTGTCCGGCAGTTGGCGGAGCATTTCAAGTTGGAACTGGTGGTCGATCCGTATGACCATGAGGCATATCTGGCGGCAGTCGCCGGGTTGGAAAATGAGCCTGAAGGCGGGGCAAGATGCCGGAAGTGTTTTGAGTTCAATTTGCGCCGTACCGCTGAAATGGCAGCGGAAAGCGGCAGGGCGTTTGCCACGACTTTGACCGTCAGCCCGCGCAAATCGAGCGAGGTGCTGTTTGAGATCGGTTCTCAATGGGAGGACTTTGAAAAAATTGATTTTAAGAAAAAAGACGGTTATTTGACCGGAGTCCGCTTCGCTGCGGAGCAGGGATATTACCGTCAGAATTATTGCGGATGTGAGTTTTCCCGCCGTCAGGCGGAAAACTGCCGCCAAAACAAAAAATCGGAATCATGACCGTGTCTTCCGGATGATTCCGGCAAAATATTGAGGTGGAAATATGGAAAATATGGAAAAACTGATCGGTAAAGCGAACGTGCTGGTTGAGGCATTGCCCTATATTCAGCGGTTCCGTCATTCGCTGGTCGTGGTGAAATTCGGCGGCAGTGTGATGGAAGACCCCAAACTGGTCGCCGGAGCAATGCGCGATATTGTGATGCTCGAAGCGATCGGTATCGTTCCCGTTGTCGTTCACGGCGGCGGCAAAGCGATCTCAGCGGCATTGCAGGAAAAAGGTATTCCGGTAAAGTTCGTCAACGGGTTGCGCTATACCTGCGGCGAAACGATCAAAGTCGTCGATGATGTCCTGCATAATCAGGTCAACGCCCAGTTGGTGGAATTGGGCAAAAGTGCCGGCGGCAATCTTTGCGGTATTTCCGGCAAGCAGGTACTCCGGGCGGAGAAAACCATGTCGGTCGATCCGGTTTCCGGAGTCGCCGAGGATATCGGTTTTGTCGGCAATGTGGTCGGAGTCAATACTTCGGCGATCATGGAAGCAATTGCATCAGGTTCTATCCCGTGGTTACTCCGCTCGGTGTCGGAGCTGACGGCAATGTTTACAATATCAATGCTGATACTGCGGCGAGCAAAATCGCCGAAGCTCTGCATGCCCGCAAACTGGTGTTTGTCAGCGACGTGCCGGGAGTGCTGTCGGATCGCAATGATGAAAATTCGGTCATCCCGACGATCCGTACCACTGATATTCCGGAACTGGTTCGCAGCGGGGTGCTGTCCGGCGGCATGCTGCCCAAAGTGCAGGGCTGCGTGAAAGCTCTGGATTCCGGTATCAATAAAGTCCATATGATCAACGGTAGAATCCCCCATGCACTGCTGTTGGAGATCTTTACCGAAGACGGGGTCGGAACTCAGATCGTCCGTCCCGATTCCCAGATGTAAGGATGCGTTTTTTATGAGTGGCAACAGCTTCGGAACGGTTTTTAAGGTCACGACTTTCGGCGAATCCCACGGCGCAGCACTGGGAGTGATCGTTGACGGTATGCCTGCCGGGATCCCGGTCGATAAAGCATTTATTGATGCGGAAATGGCACGCCGCCGGCCGGGGCAGTCCAAACTTGCCACTGCCCGCAGTGAAGCCGATCAGGTGGAGATACTTTCCGGAGTGCTGGATGGGGTTTCGCTGGGGACTCCGATCGCCATGATCATCCGCAACGGCGATCAGCACAGCAAGGATTATTCGGCGTTGGAAAATATTTTCCGCCCCGGTCATGCTGATTACGGCTACCATTGCAAATACGGTATCCGTGATGTGCGCGGGGGAGGGCGATCCAGCGGCAGGGAAACCTGTGCGCGCGTGGCGGCGGGAGCGTTGGCAAAGATGTTCCTGCGCAGTATGGGAATTGACATTTGCGCCTATGCCGCTGAAATCGGCGGTGTGAAAGCGGAAAGTTTTGATTTCGATGTGATTGAGCAGAATCCGGCACGTTCACCGGATTTGCAGGCGGGAGAGTTGATGGCGGCAAAGGTCGCTGAAGCCGCCGCCAATGGCGACAGTGTCGGCGGGATCGTCGGCTG
Organism: Lentisphaerota bacterium; assembly: GCA_015061865.1. GTDB lineage: Bacteria > Verrucomicrobiota > Lentisphaeria > Victivallales > Victivallaceae > UBA1784. Next base: position 5,498 of record SUVU01000030.1, on the reverse strand, counting down.
TGTGGTTTCCGGAGTGCCCGCCGGTTTGGGTGAACCGGTTTTTGACAAACTTGATGCCCGCTTGGCGTATGCGATGCTGGGTCTGGGCGGAGTCAAGGGTATCGAATTCGGTGTTGGATTCAAAGCGGCGAAATTGTCCGGCAGTGAAAACAATGACCCGATGAGCGCAGGTTTTGAATTTGTCACCAACAATGCCGGAGGTATTCTTGGCGGTATTTCCACCGGAGAGGAGATATACTTCGATCTGGCGGTGAAACCGACTCCGTCCATTTCGCAGGAGCAGGAGACGGTCAATAAAGCCGGGGAAAATACGGTCGTGAAAATCACCGGACGGCATGATCCGTGCATTGTGCCGCGGATAATTCCGGTGGTTGAGGCGATGACTGCACTGGTGCTGGCGGATTTCGTGCTGCTGCAAAGATGTGCCAAATAGGGAATCAGATGTATAAATATACCGTTCTGACTTTTATTTTCAACAATTATGAGAAACTTCACGAGGTGGTTGATCCGGATCCGGAGGCGGAGTATCTGCTGATCACCGATGATCCGGAGTTGAAATCTGCCACTTGGCGGGTGGTTTATGATCCGGAATTGGACGGATTGTCACCGTTTGATAAAGCGTTCCGGGTGCGTTACGGATTGTTCAAATATGCCGCCACGGATATTTGTGTGTGCATTGACGGAAGTGTGCAGATCAAAAAGAATTTTTCCCATTTGATCGCTGATTTTATTGCCGGAAATTATGATATTGCGATGATGTCCCATGCGGAACGGGACAGATTTGCAGATGAATATGCAGTTTGGATGCGTTTCCGCAATTACCCGGCAAGGCAGCGGGATAAGTTTTTCAGAATGTTGCAAAATGCCAATTATGATCTGAATTTCCGTGGATTGTATGTTTCCGGATTCCGGATTTGGCGGCGGACGAAATTGTGTGCGGATATCGACCGGATGACATTGGCATTTCTGACCATGCTGGGAGATGAAAAACAAATAGAGAGATTGGATCAAACGGTGTGCAGTTTTGTATTGAACACGTTTTTCCGGGATATAAAATTTATGACGTTGAGTTTTCAGGTGGTGGTGTCCGATTACATGCAATTGTGCCGCCATAAGTCCGATGAGCCGAATTTTGATGTCCGTTTCAATACGGCGTATCCGGATGTTCATTATGTATTCAACCGTCCGACGTTGTGCCGTTACCTGCTGCCGCCGGGAGTGCCGCAGCCGCAGTGGCAGCCGGAGCCGGTGAAAAAGCGTTTTACTTACTCTTTTAAGTGAGGAAAATATGAAATTTTCGATTTTGATGCCCGTCTATAACGCTGAAAAAAGCGTGAGCCGTTCCATAGAGTCCGCATTGAATCAGAGTTGCGGTGATTTTGAATTACTGTGCTGTGATGACGGTTCCGGTGATGGTTCGCTGAAAGTACTGCAGCAATATGCCGCAGTTGACAGCAGAGTCAAAGTGCTGGTCAATGATGAAAATATCGGAGCTTTGCGGACCCGTAACCGGTTGATCCGGGAGTTTGAGGGCGATTATTGCGTGTGGCTGGATGCTGATGATGAGTTGCATCCGTCGTTTTTGCAGACAGCCAAAGAACTGCTTGATCAGGAAGCGTGGGATGTGATCCACTTCAATCATGTGGAGCGGTATTCGGATGGGCGTCCTGATCATGATGTGTTCTACAATCATGGTTCATGGGGATCGGCTGATAAATTCATTTGTGGAACGCGGATATTTTCTCTTTCAATTGTGGTCAAAGGTCACTCGCAAAGAGGTGATGAAAAAAGCGGTCGCCCCGGAGATCAGACCAAAAATCACCGATGATGTCTATATTTCGATGATCATTTATCATCATGCGAAAAGTTTTTTGTCTTACCGGGCGGATGCTCCGATGTATGTTTACAATGCGGAGTCCGGCTGGTATGGTTCAATGTTCAAAGGTATGTCTCTGGAGCGGTACAAACTGTTGTGCAAAGAGCGTCGGGAGATGTTTCAGTATAACTGGGATTTTCTGAAAAAACACGGCTACGATGTGCCGTTGGTCTGGCTGTTGGATATTTTTGGTATCGGCTGGACATTCTGGGCAGTCACTACCCTGGAAACGGTTGAGGATCGTCAGGCCGCATTGCTGGAATTTCAGAAATATTTTGGCATATCTTTGCAACCGCGCCCGTACGATATGCCGTTTTATGCGCCGGGATGTGAGCCTAAAAAAACGAGTTATTCGTTTGTCGCTCCGAAAATAAAAATATGAACGGTGCAACTCCGGTAAAATCGCCGGAAATATTTGAAAAATCTGCTCACTTCACCTATATTATATACCATAGAACCGTAATTCTTAATTTAAGGAGAAAAAACTATGTATATCGGTAGAATCGTCGCTTTCGGCATGACCAAAGCCAACAAAGTCTGTGCCATGTATCGTGTGTCTTCCCGTTCTTTCCCGAACCGTATGGCGGTGGAAAACGGCGGCAAAATCGCCATTGTGCCCCGTCCGGGCGCCGAGAGCGATCTTGCCAAAAACCCCTACATCAGCTACAACTGCCTCCGTATCGCCGGGGAATGGGCGATCGCTACCAACGGTTCCCAGACCGATCCTATCACCGAAAAAATCGCAATGGGGATGCCGGTGCGTGATGCTATTGCACTCGGACTGCTGGCGATGGATTATGAAAAAGATTCGCTGGATACTCCCCGGGTAGTCGCAGTCGCCGGCCGGATTTCCAAACTCGGTTATCTCGGCATTGTCCGCAAAGACGGTATTCTGGTGCGTGAATTTGCGCTCGAACCCGGCGTGGCACGCTATATTTCCACCTATGAGAAAAACGCCCCCTGCGATACCAATGTCGATCGTGATTTTGATGCCGCCTGTCAGGATTGTGCGGCGCATTACGTCGTCAACGGCGGTGTGTTCGCTGATTTTGAACAGCCGGTGACCAGTGCCGCTGCCATGGATAATGGCGATGGTTTCTCTCTGGCAACGGTGATCTGCTGACGGCATTTATGAAAAAGATCATTGCCGCAGAAGTAGTAGAGAACGGTTTGCGGGTATATTTTCACGATCAAAAGGCATTTGACAGTGAAGTTATCGCGTTTGAACCGTTTCTGCTGCTTGCCGCAAATGCAAAAACTCCGGAAGGGTGTGACATCATCACCCTTGCCGGAGATGCTTTTTTTTCGCAACGGGCGGTTTTCAGGGAGATGACGGCCTATACTGCGGCGGTAGATGGTTTGAAAAACGCTCCGGGAGTGATGATTTTCCGGGATTTATTGCAGCAGGCGTTGAGTATTTCCGGTATCAGGTTGTTTGAGGACGTGGAGTTTTTTGACCTGCGTACATTGTTCTTTGCACTTGAAGTGGATGATGCCGGAGCCATCAGCCGGATTTCAGTGCAGTTATCTGATGGTGAAAAACGGATTTTTGACGGCGCTGAAGCTGATAATATTTCCTCTTTCAATGCGTTGATAAAAGCATTTGATCCGGATGTCATCGGCGGCTATAATCTGTTCCGTGATGGTCTGACCGTGCTTACTGCCCGGGCAAAAAAGTGCAAAATCGTGTTTGATTGCGGGCGTGACGGCGGTACGTTTGCTTTTCGCAACAGCAGATTTGCCGCCGGGGAGAAAACGATCAGCTACCGCCGGTACTCATTGGGCGGCAGACACTTGGTGGATACACTGTTTCTGGCGATGCTGTATGATGCGGCGCACCGGGATTTTGAAGATCTGGAAGTCGATACCCTGCAGCGGTATTTCCACATCGAAAGTGATTTTCAACCTGAAATCCAGCAGCAGTTGTACCATATTTTCGCTCCGGCATATTTTTACCGGGCGAGGGTGCTGCCGTTGGGATTTCAGGATTGCATCGTCCGCGGCGGCGGCAGTGCGCTGGATGCGTTGCTGATTGCGGAATATTTACGGCGCAATGCGGCGATACCTGTACCCGAAGAGGCCCGCAGTTTTACCGGAGCGTTGAGTGCGATGGAGAAAAACGGGGTGTTTCACCGGGTGCGCCATTGTGACGTGCGTTCGCTGTATCCGTCGCTGCTGCTGACGATGAAACGCAACCCCGAACGGGATCATCTGGGAATTTTCCTGCCGCTGTTGGCGCAGTTGCGGGAATTCCGGCTGGCGGCGAAAGACCGGGCACGGCAGCTGCCGGAGGGCAAAGAGCGACAGCAAGCCGAAGCGTTGCAAAGTTCGGTAAAAATATTGATAAATTCCTTTTACGGTTATCTGGGCTTTGCGCAGGGATGTTTTAATGATTACACTTTGGCAGAAAGCGTTACTGCCGGGGGCAGGGCGATTTTGCAGGCGTTGCTGGCGCAGTTGCAGCAGTTGGGGGCGACGGTGGTGGAAATGGACACCGATGGGATATATTTCCAGATGCCGGAAACTGCGGCAAAAGAGTTTGATGCCTCTGTCCGGTCGGTGTTGCCGGAGGGAATCGAATTGGAATTTGATGCTGATTATCCGGCGATGTTTTCCTACAAAGCAAAAAATTATGCTCTGCTCGGAGCAGATGGTGAAGTTTCGCTCACCGGTGCCGCTTTGAAATCCCGGGCACTGGAGGGATTTCAGCGGAAATTTATTTTTGAAGCGGCAACGGCGCTGCTGCATGACAGTTCCTGTGACATTGAAAAATTGAGCGAAAAATGGCGTCAGGCGATCGCCGGCCGGACGATTCCGCTGGAAGATTTGGCAAAAAGCGAAACGCTCAGCGATTCCCCTGAAAACTATCGGAAAAAACTTGAATCCGGTTCCGGACGCCGTTCGGCGGCGTATGAACTTGCGCTGGCTTCCGGCAAAAAATACCGTGCCGGAGACAAAATCCAATTTTACATTACCGGAACCAAAGCCAAAGTATCCGTAGTGGAAAATTCCAAATTGCTGCCGGATGGCGGGGCTGGGGAGCGTGATGAAAATACCGCTTATTATCTTGCCAAACTTGATGCGTTGGTACAGGCATTGAAAAGTGCGTTATGATAAAAAATACAAGGAGTGGAAAATGTTGCTGAAAAAGGTGTGGGGCATGGCGGTATTGCTGCCGTCGCTGCTTTATGGAGCCGCTGATGGATGGGATAATATCAATCCAGAGCGTCCGGAAGCTCCGGCAGGCAAAGTTTTCTGGAGCGAAAGTTTTGAAAAAGAACTTACTGCAAAGAGTTTGAATATTGAGTTCCGCGATGGTGCGACCGGAGAGGTGAAAGTCGTTCCCGGCATCGCTCGCAGCGGCGGCAAAGCGCTGTTGGTCAAAAAGACCAACAGTTTGGGATATATCAAAATTTCGCCGAAAAATCCCTGCATCGTCCCGGCAAAACAACAGTTGCAAAGTGCCGTATATGTCCATTGCCGCAACGCCAATCCCGGTTTTATGCCTGCGTTTATACGGATGTACGGCAAAAAAGAATCTCTGGCGTACTTCAAAGCGTTGGATGGCCGGGGCAGTGCCGGGCCGAAAATGGATTATCTGGTCAACACTCCCCCAGATCGG
>SUVU01000029.1 GCA_015061865.1 Lentisphaerota bacterium | reverse complement strand
AAGTTTGTAGCGTTTGCCCGGAGTCAAGCCGGTGACTTTCTGATAGAGCAGGCTGTGCATGGAATATTTTTTCAGATACCGTTTCGCCGGATCGCCTTTGACTGCGGAGAATTTAACCACATTACGGTCACCGGATGAGGTGTAATTGACTTTGGTCATGCCGATGCGGCGGTGGAACGCCCAATCTTTGGTCTGGGCGGCAAAATTGCCGTTTTTGACCAGATTGCCCGCTGTTTGTGAAGCTTTTACCGTTGTGGGAAGAATAAGAACTTCTGCAAAGTATACCGCTCCGGTGTTTCCGGCGTAATTAAGATACAATGTCGCCCGGTTTTTGCGGGCGGTGAAGCGGTGGCTTACGGTTGTCCAACGCAGCCGCTTGCCGCTTTCATTGATTTCGATATTAGCTTCACTTTTGCGTGAAGTTTGGGTGTCGGCGTGACAGAAAACCAGCATCCTGCCGTCAAAATCATCACTGGTACGGTAAGTTACCACCAGATCGTATGTCTGATCCGGAGTCAGGTTGTATACCGTCTGCACCAGTTGGGAGTGGATGCCGAATTTATTGAGGAAGCGGCGGGTGGAATTGGTTGCCTGAGCTGCCAGCATCGCACTTTGTTTACCGTCAAAAAACATTCTCCGGTAACTGGAAATGCCGTTGCGGTTATGCAGTTTCCACGGCGAGGATGATTCCGGCATGGAAAAGTCCGGATCCGCAACCAGATTGCTGTTGCGGTCAATGCGCTTCTCAAATTTGAGATAACAGGGTTTGGTGATGCCGCCGACGCCAGTGTTGTCGATAACTTTTACGGCGATAACGTTTTTGCCGGGGATGGGATCCCAGGTCGCTTCAAATGATTCAGCATAGCTGTTGGGATTGCCTTTATAGGGGTAGGGACGGTCAACCAGTTTTTTGCCGTTGATCCACACTTCGGCAGCTTCATCTGCCGCACCGATGATGACTGTCGCCTGATCGGTGTTGGAAGCGGGGACATCCACGATGATGCGATACCAGCCGGAGCCGTTATAACCGTCAAAACCCTGTTCTTCCCAGGGCTTGTCAGTACGCAAATACTGCCAGCTGGAATCGTCAAAGTTGAGGTCGGCAAAACCGCGGGAAGCGCCGGTATTTGCCGGATCGGTGGCAAATTTCCACTTCAGCGGCAGCTGTTTGGTGTTGGCATTGAGTTTTTTCATCGCCGCCCGGGGCCATTCACTGTTTTCCCGGACATTCAAATAACCGATGTTGAAGCAGAATTTCCCTGCATTATCTTCACGGAATTTATCCAGTTCCCGGATCGCATTGGCAAAATCCATGAAATCCCCGGTGGCTTTGTATTTTTCAAATCCCCGGGCGGCAACGGCAGTAAGTCTGGCATTTTCCAGACCGGTTTGCAGCATATCAATGCGGGTGAGAACTTTTTTGTCCCCGGCGGCACTGGCGACGGCATCTTGCAGGATTTGACCGAGTTCAGCAAAGATTTCCGGCGTGAAAAGCCGGTGACCGATCAGGTAGTAGGAGTGCCAGGCACCGCCTTCTTCACCGGAGGCCTGACTTTGTTCTGCCGCCTGACGGGAAATTTCTGCAGTACGGTCAAAATAGCGTTTGACATCTGCTGCGGCATCACCGAATGCTGAGTAATATTCGTTTTCAATATCTTCAAACGAGAGAGCGCCGGGGCGGGAGTTTTGCAGGCGGGCGATGGTGTAAAGGCTCAATCCGTTGGCACCGAACATGCCGGTGAGAGAATCAAAATCGCTGCCGGTCAGATTGCGGGATTCGGCATGAGAGAAAATTTCATAAAATTCTCTGGCGTAGTTGATAGGATAACAATGACCGTCCAGAGTGAAGTTCGGACGCATCACCAGATCGCAGCCGGTCTGATACCAGCCATCCCAGAGATTTTTGTAGTTTTCCACCTTTTCCGCAGGGAAGGGGAACATATACGGCGGGCAGACACACAGCTGGAAGCGGTTGCCCAGATGGGTTCCCGGTTTGGGCGGCTGGGAGGCATTGGCATAAATCAGCCCGGAGAAGCGGGCGTTTTTTTCGGGAGCCATGGTGTCCGCGATTTCCTGAACGGCTTTGAAAAATTTGATCATGCGTTCCGTGGTACTGCCGAGTTCCTTGCTCCAGGAGCGTTCGCTTTTGGCAAATTTGGCGGCAGCTCTGGTGAATCTTTCTTCAGATGGAATGTCAGACTCATCATCTGCCAGACAGGCTTCACAGACACACTTCCAGGAAGTATCATTGGCTTTTAAATTGATGCGCGGTTTGCCGGGATCAAAGTTTGCGATCCAGTCTTTGACGATTTGTTCGCGGAAACTCTGATTGGATGTACACATGCTGATCAGATGGAGCTGACCGCCCCAATAGGTCGGATCACTGCGGCGGGTGCCGTCGGGCAGCAAATTGAAAAATTCCGGATTGCTCTGCAGATATTTTGCCGGCCATTTTTCAAAACCGTGGGGATAGTGCTGTTCAGAAAGATCACGGTTGCTCCGGTGACGTACCAGCCAAATGGTTTCGTTATGCATATAATTACTTGCCATTTTGCGATTGGGCCAGTTCGCCATATTGCCCCACTGCTGACGCCAGAAGAAAAAGCGGAGTTTGGTTTTGGAGATCCAATCGCCGCCCTCGAAATTAAAGGTTTCGGACCGGGGGATGATTTCTCCGGCTTTGCCGGGGAAAAGCCAACGGACACCGTTGGAATTTTCCAGAATGTCATAAACGGCAAAAAGTGTACCGGATGTTTCCACCAGCAGGGCACCGAGGTTGTTGCCGCGGTCGTTGCCGGTGATGATAAGTTTTTCGTTGTCGCCGACGACCCGGGCGTGGTTGTGTTTCATGCCGGCGCCGGAAATATTGTGCTCTTTGGCAAAATCTGTTTCGCCAAGTGAGATGACAAAACTGTTTTCCGGAGCTTTTACCGAACGGGAGATCCGGGGTTTGACTCCGGTAGCTTCGCCAATGTGATAGCGCAGCTCTTCAGCGGCATAGCGGATGCCGTGATTGGCGCGGGCGGGGATGAGGATCACGATCGGTTTTTCTTTGGGATCGATCCGGATGAGTTCGGCTGCCAGGTTGAATACCGCTGCTGCCGCCAGAACCAGGGTGAATATTTTTTTCATTCAGAAAAATTCCTTATTTTTAATGATGTACGATTTTAATACTTGTAGTTCCACCAGTACCATTTGTCACTGGTGTCTGATGGATTGTTGCCGGAATCGGTGGTGATGACCTCTCTGATCGTTTCTGCATGAGAGTCCGCAAATGCAACATTTACGCCCAGTCCGCCTGGCGCAGCGGTGTATGATTGAAGTGTGATCCTGCCTCTGTTGGAGTGGTTATAGGCGATGCCGGTGTGGGCATTGAAACTCGTTGACGGAAATCCGGCAGAACTTTTGCTGTTGCCTTCGGTGACCGTGATCAGACGGCTGGGACGTCTGATATTGGTGACCCGACACCCTTTGTTATCATTGTTGTCCCAGCACAATACCCGGCTGCAAGTGTAGGAAAGTCCGCCTTTACCGGCGATTTTGGGGTTGCCGGTATATTTGGGTGTATCGTCTGTCGGACAGAGAAAAATCGGGAGATTGCGGCTGGGTTCATAATACATTTTGCCAAATCTGTCCGTGGCGGTCTGAACATTAAGGTATTGACCGATCCGGTGAGTCCACAAACTGGTTTCGCCGGAACCTTGAGCCGGATAGACCCCGCTGTGTTCCATGACATACCCCTGAACTGCTTTGCTGATTTGGCTGAGGTTGGAGAGACATTGAGTCCCATGCGCTTTGGATCTGGCTTTTTGCAGCGTTGGCAGAAGTATTGCCGCCAGAATTGCGATAATAGCAATCACAACGAGCAGTTCGATCAGGGTAAAGCCCATGGGCTTTCTCTGCTTGGCACAAGCAGAGAATAAATAATTCTTTTTCATCGTCAGAAGTCCTCACAATTTACCGTTGCTGTAAAATAATAATTCAACTTCTTATATTATACGATCGAAATTGGAATAAAGCCTTAAGAATTTAGGCAAAAAATGTAAATATCGGGTCAAATGTTCTCTTTTCGGCAATTCAGACGGAATTGATGCGGCGGCACTCCGAATTTCAGCCGGAAGCGGTAACAGAGGTAATTGCTGTCGCAAAAACCACATTCAGCGGCGATTTCAGAAATGGTTTTATTGCTTTCCATCAGAGTTTTTCTCGCATGCTGCAAGCGTAAATTCAGCAGATAATCAAAAAAAGATTCTGACATGATCCGCTTGAAACTCCGGGAAAAAGTCGTTTCGCTGCTGCCGTGTATTTTGGCGGCTTTGCGCCGGGAAATATTATTCATGTAGTTGGCATCCAGAAACGCCAGTACATTGCCGAGCTTTTGCAGATCGTTATCGTTATTGCTCCTGCTATTTTTTTGCTCACTGTAAAAACGGCTGACCGTAATCATCAGTTCAATAAAGATCAACCCTGCTGAAAGCATGAATCCATCAGCTTTTTTTTGCAATTCTTTTTCGATGCGCCGGAAAAACATCTGTATGGTGGAGGTCTGTTCCGGCATCAGCACCAACCGGTGTTCAAAGCCGAGGAGCGAACGGGATTGCGGTTCCAAGTCGAAAAAAGCCCGGTAACCGGGGATGTGTTTCAGAGAATCCTGCTGAACCGGCAATCTTTCCGGATACCAGATGAAATTCATCAGCGACAACTGCTGTTGGGCACAGTAATGATGTTTTTCTCCGGCGGGAGTAATGAATGTATCGCCGGGATTCAGCTCATAAGTTATCCCCTGATATTCGTATTTCCCCGAGCCGTCCAGCACGGTAGTCAATTCATGAAAATCATGGCGGTGCATGTGTCCGAGAGTTTTTTCATTTTTGACATGATTGACCGCTACCGGAGCATTGCTGGCGGCAATCAGAAAAAAATCTTCCCGGTCAAAAATCTCAATATTGTTTTCTATTCTGGACATATATCCTCCGGATCAGTCATGCGTTGCAGTGTTACTATAACATACATAAACGCTCTTGGCAACCGGAAACAGATGTTTTTGATACAAAAATTACATTTTTTTTCTTATTTTTATGGATTATATGTATTTTTTGTACTATATTAGTTGTTGTGTCAGTGTGGGGAAACTATAACTTGAAGGGCAATGACTATGGAAATGGAAGTTATCAGCAAGTCCGTCGGCAGCCGTTTTTATGAAGTGCCGTTGACCGACATCAAACCGCAAGGATTTATCCGGGAGTTTCTGGAGCGTCAGCGCAGTGGGCTTTCGGGGAACTTTCATGCGCAAAAATATCCTTTCCAGTCCTGCCTCTGGGAAGGGGTGATCAAAGCCGGGTTCTGGGAGTTGGATTATCGCGGCAATCCCCGGCCGATTCCCGGCCCCAACCGCTGGTGGCCCTACGAACAGACCGGTTATCTGCTTGACGGTTTGCTCCGGCTCGGATTGCTTACCGGGGATGACGGAATGGTTGCGCTTTTTCAACGCAATCTGGATTATCTGCTTGCCCATGCGGTCAACGGCAGACTTGCCGGGGAGTGTTATAAATACTCATCTGAATGGCCGATGGGGGTGTTTTTCAAAGCTGTATCGGCGTATCTGAATGCTTTTGATGCTCCGGATGTGCTGGAGGCATTTCACCGCCATTACAAAACTGTTTCCGCAGAAGAAATCGGTGACGGCAGCCGCAATATCACCAATATCGAAGGATTGTTGAATATCGCCAGCCGCACCGGAGATGCTTCGCTGGTGGATAAAGCGGTAAAAGCCTATGAATTATTCAATTTGAGCCGTGACGGGGAGTTTGCCAGCAAGTCACTGACGCAGAAAATTCTGGAAAACAGCGCCAACATTGTTTTCCACGGGGTCACTTTATGTGAAGAGATCAAACTGCCGGTGATGCTTTACCTGGCGACCGGAGAAAAACGTTATTTTGATGCCGCCGAAAGAGGGTGGGCAAAGGTGATGGAACTTCACGGGCAGATCCCCGGGATGCCGTGTTCCACGGAACACGCTTTCGGCAGAGATCCGGAAGCCGGATATGAAACCTGTGTGATCTCAGATGCGCTCTACTCTTTGGGATTTTTCCTGATGGCAGGCGGCAGTGGCGCTTATGCAGATCAGGCGGAAAAGATCGCTTATAATGCCTTGCCGGGAGCAGTCACCAAAGATTTTTCAGCATTGCAGTATTTCTCTGCGCCCAATCAGGTGTTGGCGACGCCGTTTTCCAACTCGACAAGTTTTCTCTATGGTTCGGCGCCGCTGCGGCAGTACCGTCCTGACCACTTCGCCGCCTGCTGTCCGGGCAATGTCCACCGGGCGATGCCGAATTTTGTGTCCCGGATGTTTATGAAAGATGCGGATGGGGTTCCGGCGGCGCTTTATCTGGGGCCGGCGGAATTGTGCGGCACTTATCAGGGCAAAAAATATAAAATTTCAGAAAGCACCTCTTATCCGTTTGACGGCAGAGTTACTTTCACTTTCACTGTCGCTGACGGCGGCAAAATGCCCTTTATCTGGCGCATCCCCCAATGGTGCAAAAATGCGGAAATCCGGCTCAACGGCAGAAAACTTGCGTTGCCGGAAATGAGCAGCGGCAATTTTGTCAAACTTGCTCAAGTTGCCGACAAAGATGAATTGATCGTGGATTTGAGTCTGGAAGTCATTCATAAAAGCGACCGGCAGTGGAACTACTTTGAGCGCGGGGCGTTGGTGTATACGCTCCCGGTGGCACACTCTACGGTCAAAGAGGAGCCGGAGGAAAAGTTTTCACCGCTGATAATGGAACCGCTTTCTCCGTGGAACTATGCGGTTGCTGTTGATGCTGAAGCCAAAGTGGTGAAAAATCCGGATGCGTGTGCCTATCCGTTTGATGCCCCGCCGGAGATGCTGGAAGTTCCGGCACGGAAAGTTCCGGGGGCGTTCGCTGAACTTTTTGATGAGCGCTATACTCCGCAGGTACCGATTTTCTGCCGCCCGGAAAAAGAGGTCGTTACTTTGAAACTGGTGCCGATGGGGGCGACTGAAACCCGTTTGACGGCATTCCCGGATGGCAAAGCCCGCAAGATGCTGCCGGTGCTTTCCGGATATACGGTGATGGATGATAAAGTTTCCGATGCTGAAAAACTTGATCCGATGGCGTTCCGGGATATTTCGCAGGAGATCCGGGTCGACCGCAGCGGTTATTTTGATCTGGCGCGTTTCTACAAACGTACCCGGGATTGCGGCGCTTATCTGCAAGTGCGTTTTTACGCCGAAAAAGATTGTGATGCCACTTTGTGTGTGATGCTCAGTGACGGCGGCTGCGGTTATTATAACGGGGAAAAACTCTTTAGTATGCCGGAGATCATGGAAGCTGAATTTATGCATCCGTTGTGGTTTAATATCCGTGCTGTTGCCGGACATAATCATATCATGCTTCATGTAGTGGACGGCCTGCCGACTTACGACCATCGTGAGGCATGGGGGGCGATGGTCAAAGTTTTTTGTGAATAACCGGAGTGATTTCAAAATCCTCATATATTTTTGAAATTCATTTAATACGGAGCGTTTTCCAACGGCGGTTGAATAAACAACCCGCCGTTGGGAAACGCTCTTTTTTGAATTGTCTTTTTTTGCAATATGACCGGATTTTTATATTTTTTGCCGCATTTTTTAAGGATTTTTTGCATTTCATCCAGTATAATTATAAGTGCAGTTTTGTAAACAAACAACAGGTCATGGTCCAAGCAAGGAGGGATATTATGGCTACTGAAAAGACGGGGGTATTCATTTACGGTGTAAGTGAGGATTGGTCCGGTTATTCTGTCGGTACCTCCATCAGTAAATTTGAGGTTCCCGGCAGTGAATTTACATTCACAGGAGTATATAAAGGTGATTCTATAACCGGGCACAATGCCAATAATATACTTGTTTATAACGCAAATGTAACATATTCTATTACAGCCAATTCCAATATGTGCGTGTATGATACCAAAGTTTACGGACTTGGTCATGCGGTGAATTTGACAGACGGCAATGCTGAAATAATAGATTCATATTTTTCTGATAGTACATATGCGGCATTGCGCATAGTAAAAGCTGCATCAACGGTCATGGTTTCCGGTTCGACATTTGCTACCTCCGGGGATGTGATCGATAATGCCGGAGCGTTGACATTTAAGAATACCAACTATATCGGAGCTGCACTCAAAGGCAACGGGAGTTATATTCTTGCCGACGGGGCGACCTTGGTGTTTGATAATGCAAGTGCGATCTCAGTTGCAGATCTGACTTTCAGTGGCAGCAATACGCTCAAATTCACCGGGACCGGTCGTGTTACATTTGCCGCAAATGAAACATTTACCGGTGTGACCCTCCAAAACAGTGATGGCAAAGCTGTTGCCGTGAAAACCGGTTTGACAATCTATGGAAGCGATGTTAATTTGACCAATGTCTATTTGCCGGGCTTGGATATTATTGCTTCCGGTACGGGGAAAGGCGGACTTTCCACCAGTATCAGCGGCAGTAATTTATTGCTGATGAATCAAAATATTTCAGCCTCTTCTGCCAGCGCCACTGATGATTTGTACATATATAATTCTTACATAACGTTTAATGCCTTATGTGATTATTACGGCAAAGGGTTTTATCGCGGAGGCGGTACTACTACTGTTATTTCCGGTTCGACATTTTCGATGTCGGCAACCCTTCAGGGTGATGCAGGCGCAAACGGAGCATTTGGTTTTATCAGCGGTGGCAATGTTGTTATCAAAGATTCTCTATTCATTGACAATAAAGCCAACAGTGGAGGCGGTGGTGCATTCGGTTCAACAAATGCCGGAGCTGTAATCGAGGTTTCCGGTTCGACATTTGCCAAACAGAATGATACGATTTGCGTGAGTTCCGGCAGTGAATTGACCTTTGAAAAGACAAATTATTTCAATGCGTCCATTTTGGGTGCCGGCACTTACACTATGGCTGACAATGCCAAACTGGTTTTCGGCAACAGCGGTTATGATATAACTGTTGCAGCACTGAATTTCGGTAACGGCAATAACATCACTCTGGCTGGGACCGGCAAAGTCGGATTTACCAATACATCTGATTTTTCCGGTGTTTCCATTACCGTTGATGCTTCAAAACTTGATGCTTATACTTTGAGCTACACTCTGGCGACCGGACTTGATTCCGCAAGCATTGATAAAATCACCATTATCAATGATGACGCCAATACATGGGAAAAGAGTCTGACCGACGGTACTTTGTCTCTGACTAATACCAACGAAAATATCATTACAGTTACCAATGTTTACGGCCCGGCAGCAAACTTCGGCAATGTTGAAGTCGGAACTGCGATTAAAGGATTTTCTCCCGAGGGTTGTGATTACATTTTTAATGGTATCTACAAAGGTGATATAAAATCCGGAAATCCGCAGAACTCATTGTTGTACAAAACCACTATCAGCGGAGATGTTTACTCAAACAGTAAAGTATACATTCTTGATTCTGTTGTTACCGGCAGTGCGAATGGTGTTCGGTCTCATGCCGGCAGTACGATTACAATCTGCAACACTTTGTTTTACGGTAATACCTATTACAGTTTTTGGGCGCGTGAAGCCAATAGTTTTGGCATTCTCAGCGGGTCTACTTTTTATAACAAAATCTATGCTGAAAAAGGTTCAATCACTTTCCAAGACACGAATTATATCAGTGCCGCAATTTCCAAAGCTGTTGACGGAAAAATAACTCTTGCTGACAACGCCAAACTGGTTTTCGGCAACAGCGGTTATGATATAACTGTTGCAGCACTGAATTTCGGTAACGGCAATAACATCACTCTGGCTGGAACCGGCAAAGTCGAATTTACCAATACATCTGATTTTTCCGGTGTTTCCATTACCGTTGATGCTTCAAAACTTGATGCTTATACTTTGAGCTACACTCTGGCGACCGGACTTGATTCCGCAAGCGTTGATAAAATCACCATTATCAATGATGACGCCAATACATGGGAAAAGAGTTTGACTGACGGCACTTTGTCTCTGACTAATACCAACGAAAATATCATTACAGTTACCAATGTTTACGGCCCGGCTGCAAACTTCGGCAATGTTGAAGTCGGTGAAAAAGTCTCCTTCGTTGCAGAAGACGGCAAAATTTTTGTCGGATCCTACAATGGGGCAACCGCACCGAATAATTGTCCGAATTCCTTTACTTATGGTGCGGTAATCGGGGAGTTTTTTACCAACTCGACCATCCATGTTTATGGTTCCACTGTCACGGGCGGTGTAAATTACGGTTTGGGGGTCAATAAACACGGTAACGCCAATATTTACAATACCCTGTTTACTGGCAATGCCAAAGCTGCTCTTCAAGTCAGTAATCAGGAAAGGGCAACTGCCACTGTCAGCGGCTGTACGTTTGCTACCGTCAATGATTATATCAACAATGTCAACACCCTGACTTTCAAAGACACCAACTATATCAACGCCCAACTGACCGGCACCGGGACCTATACTTTGGCGGACAACGCCAAACTGGTTTTCGGCAATGAGGGGTATCAGATCGGGGTCAAAAAACTCAATTTCGGCAATAACAATACTCTCGTGCTTTCCGGCGGTCATAACGGCGTCAGCGGCAATGTTGATTTCGCCAATACCAATGTGTTTACCAATGTCGATATCGTTGTTGACACTGACAATATGACGTTTGACAAGGTCGATAAACAATATCAGCTCGCTTACGGACTGGTATCGCCGAAGTCGGTCACTGTCACCGGAGCATACAAAGATTTCTGGGAAGCATACCCCGCCAATTCCAGCGGGAATACTAAAGCAAGGTTGAAAGATGGTATCGCTGATACCATCGTGATCGATGCTCTGGACAATGGCAATGCCAAACTTGCTGTTCTGGGTAAAGAAATCGAAACCACCGGTGCAGATGCTTTCGCTTTGGCGGCAAAATTCATCAAAGACCAAGGCACTCTCACCGCCAATGATTTACAGGCTTCCGGCGGCAGCGGTGTCAACATCAACAATGCTGCGGTTACTCTCAATGATGTCAGTTATTCCGGCAGTGCCGGCGGCAACGGAGGCGTTATTTCCGGTAATGCGGCTTTGACCGTAAGCGGTGGTGAATTTGCCAATAATACTGCCAGCAATAACGGCGGTGCCATCAGTGTCAGCGGCACTCAGGCTGATATTTCCGGTGCTGAATTTACCGAAAATACTGCTTCATACAGCGGCGGTGCCGTTGATGTGAGAACTTCCGGAGCTACTAACATTTCCAATGCCGTTTTTACCGGAAATATTGCCGGGCAGAAAGGCGGCGCTGTTTTCAGTGAAAACGTTGCGGGGCATGAATCCCGTGAACTTACTATCCTCAACAGTCGTTTCAACTCAAACCAGGGAACATACGGCGGTGCCATCCGTGCTGAAACCGGATCTCTGGTGGTGCGCGACTCCACATTCAGCGGCAATGTTTCATCCAGTTCCGGTGGTGCCATGTATCTGGAGAATAATATCGCTGTAACAATTTCCGGAAGTACTTTCAGCGGCAACTCATCGGTTGTCGGTGGCGCCATCAGCAGCTTCATAAGAGAAGAAACATTGCTCCTTGACGGCAGTACAAAGGCAGTCGTTTTTGACGGTAACGTCACTGAAGACGGTAATGGCGGCGCAATTTACGTCCGCTACGGCAAAATTGTTATGACCGGCGACGTGCAGTTCCTGCAGAGCAGTGACACTATTCTTATCAGCGATTATAAGGAGGGGAATTATTCCGGAACATTGGAAATATCCAATGCCAATGTTACTCTCAATGCCACTCTTAACAGCAATTTTGAGTTGGCAGAAAGCGGCATTACGGTCAATAATTCTGCTGTTACCTTTGGCAATACAGAGACGATCAATGTCGCCGCCATGACTTTCTCCGGCAGTAATACACTTAATTTCAACGGAGCCGTGGTTAATTTTGCGGATCAGAATTTGACCGGAGTCAATATTTCTGTGGATGGTGCGGATTGCTATACCAATACGTTGATTGCGACCGGAGTCAGCGGTGCAGATGCTGCCAAGTTCAAAGTCACCAATAACAAGTTTATGACTTTGACTCTGGACGGCACGGAGTTGTGGCTGAAAGAGATCGCCGGAACCGCCATTGCCGAAAATATTTTCACCGGCAATGGCACGACCAATATGGGCAGCGGCAAAGTTGAAACGTTCTTTGCGACCAAAAGCAACGAAAGTGATATCGCTACCAAAATTTCCGGCGGCAAAGTCGAGAGCAACCTCGTCGGCGGAGCGTATGTTTCCGCCGGAAACAGCGCAGGTGTCAACAGCGTGGAATTGATTATCGGCGGCACTGCCGAAGTGGCGGCAAAAGTTTACGCCGGCGGTTATCTCTATGGCAACGCAGAAGATGCGGAAGCCGCCGCCAAAGCGCAATTGACCGTCAAATCGGTCAACATCACCATTGACGGCGGTGCGGTTTCGACCAATATGTACGGCGGCGCACACGCCCGCCAGTTCGGTAACGCTAAAGTTGACACCGTCAATATCACCATTACCAAAGGCAATCACAGCCGGATTTACGCCGGCGGCTGGGCGGAAAAAGGCGCGGTCAGTTCCGTCGGTATTGCCAACGTCACCATTTCCGGCGGTTCGGTCGATTACCTCTACGGTGCGGGTGCGAACGCCGATGGTAAAACCTATGTCGGCACCACCAAAATCACCATCGAAAATGATGCGGTGGTCAATACGATCTTCATGGGCGGCCGCTACGGTTACAGCTGGGTCAATAATGTGAACCTGACCTTTGCCGGTGCGGACAAGGTACTGAACCGTCTTTCCGGGGTCAGCAGTGCGGGTATGGATTATGCCGATGCGACGGTGGTCGAATTGGAAACCAACGTCACCGCCGATTTGATCGACTATGTGGACAAATTCGTCATCAACGAGGGTTACACGCTCACGGCGAATAACGAATTCTACCTCGGCAACCGCATTGAAGGCGGTGCAGAACCCGGTGTGACCACGTTTGACTTCATCGCCGAAGGCGAAGCCAACTGGACGGCAGTTGCGGGTATCAGCGACTTCACCAACGCCAAATTCGCCGTCAACGGTAGCGAAGCGCAACTTTGGGACGGCAAAGCCGCCATTGAGATCGGCGGCTACGAGTTGACCTACGATGCCAAAGACAAAACCATCAAACTGGCGCAGATCGCGGCGTAAAATTCACCCAAAACCCACCGCCCGGAGCAACCCTCCGGGCGTTTTTTATGCCGCTTGCAGGCTGCAGGACAAGGAAGAGTCAGCGGAAATAAAAAACCTCGTAAGTATTTCATTACGAGGTGGATATTTTGGTGGAGGTAGAACAAATTTGACTTATGACATCTCTACGCGCAAAATGGCAAAAGATTTTCAAGTTTGATGATGATTTTATTTCAGAGAAAAATTCTTCCAAATTCTCGATCAAGCAGAAAATTTTGGTCGGCTGTCCGTATTTTTGAAATCCGCTCCGCTCAAATTTACCATTCTGAAAAATGGCTGACGACTTTTGCCACCGCTTAAGGTTGTTGCTTGCAATTTTACTATTTTGCCTTATAATCAGCTTCTGATTAGAAAGGTATGTTATGAAAAGAGTATCTGCAATTGGTTTGCTTGTCGCCACCGTTATTTTTATTTCCGGATGCTGTTATCAGGAAAAATTTCCGGAAATGACAGTGATTGACTTTGCTTCCAGCCGGGATGCGGATTATAATTTTGGCAAAAGAACATATCTGGTAATGCTTTACAAGTAAAATGGAAACTATTTTTTGCAGAGTCATATTCCTGATCATAATGAGCAAGTTCGCATTGTTTTTACCTAGAATCTGTATCCGTAATAGTGCATACCGGAGAGATCATCCTGCGGTTTGGTGGAGAATTTGTAAGTAAAATCCATTCCGATATGGGAGATTACATTTCCGAATGGATCATATGAATAAGCCGCGACGGTATTTCCATTGCTGTTTTTGTAAGCGATGATATTACCATATGTCATGTGTCAAGTCTGCTTATTCTTTTGAACCCAATAATCAATGTTAAGAATTTCAGGGAATTGTGGCTGTTTTGAAAAACAAAGATTGAACAAAACAACAGCTAAAGATGTATCAATTTGGGAATAAAAAAAATAAAACATTCTAATCATTTTATCAAAATGAGCATAATATTCATCTTTATCTTGAGAACAAAGTTTACATAACACAATCAATGAAAAAATGCCACAACATAAATCATCTCCCGATGTGGAATATTCATACATATTGATTGTTTCAGAAAAAGACCAAAGTAAATCATCCTTACATTTGGGGTATTTTTCTTCAAATAAATCTAATATCATATTAGGAGAAACAGACTCCATATCAACCCCACCGTTATGAACAATCCTGTTGGCAAAGAGACTGCAATTTAATTCCTTTTTCTCTATAGCCCAAGAAAGTGTCCTCATAAAATCTTTTATTGTCATAAAATCACTCCAAAGCTATTTTTAAGCAATTGTACATTGCCGCTTGTTTTTGTGCATATTCCAGCCAGTGTCCCTTGATGGCAATATCAACACCTCGACGAATGCTTCCTTCAAGGATTGCATCGCAATTATTTTCCAAATACAGATATCGGGCCGCAATTTCTGCTGAAAAACAGGTCGCGGAATTTTTTGCTTGTGAAGGTGTCGTGCAGCCTTTTTTACATGTTTGTGAGTTAATGTTTCATTTGTTGCAAATAAACGTTGAACGCTTTTTCTCCACTACATTATATATCTACTGTTTTTGAACCTCGCATTTAACTCCACGATAAAAAGCATTGCGTTCCAATAAAACTTGTATTCTTTTATTTAAATTCTCATTCTGTAATAAATCCAGAAGATTTTGATGGGTTGTTTGCAAGAGTTTATTTCCCTTATCGACATAACCGCCTTTGATGTAAGCAAATCCCAGTTCATTGCATAAATCAAAAAAATCCAACAAGTATATGAGATCCCGCTTAGGACTTAATGCACTTGCTTTTTTAAAAAATTTTTCAGACATTTCAAAGGAAGAAATTTTATCATTGATATTACGCGAATACCAGACCCCCTGTATCTTCCAAAGCATAGCCCATGTCCAATATATTCTCCAATTTTTGCTGTCATTAATCCAAGCTTCTTTCAAAGCATTATTAGTATTATATATAGCAAATTGAGTATCGGGACGCTTTTCTTCAATATAAGGGAAGTTTTCCCATGCTCGTTTTAACCAGAACTCACTTTTTGATGTGGATTTAAAAGAATCTCTTGTAATATATTCATTCCCTCCCAAACGAATAAATACTTTATACGAAACATACTCGCATCCTGTTAATAAAACTAATGCTGCAAACAAATAGACAACTCTATAACGCATAAATAGCATTCCCTTGCATGTTAAAATAAATCTGATATTGCATCATACGCAAGTTTTCCTGTCGCGATCAGGGTTCTTCCGATCCCTATAACCCCTAACACCGCACTCCCTACGACCCCCCCGATTCGTTGTGAGAGTTAACAACTTTTTCATCTCAAACACCTCCATATTCAAATCAACCATCTCACAGGTAATATACCATCTCCCGCAGGCGTTTACAACTGCGGATTACAAATTTTCGATAATTTCCTGTAAGTGTCGGGGATTGTGGAATTTTCAGTTTGGAGCAAACTTTTTGAGAATTTTTCAAGGTTCAAGTATGATCATTTTTAGAGTATTTGACTCGAACCCCCTACTATTGTTTTGGGCGATTTTAAGCTCAAAGCGTGATTTATTGAGATTTTTTTCACACTTTTTCGTAAAGGTCTTTGCAAAGGTCGGCTGGGAAATTCTCTGTTTTTTATGGCACAAAACGGAGAATTTGGCTCTATTGCACCGTGTGTTTCTGTAACTCTCTTATCTCTAAAATCTTACATAAAAAGCAATACATAAAGGTCGCCGACCTTTACATAACAGAGAATTTCCAGAGATTTCTATTCAAACACACGCTTTTGAGATCCTGTGTCGTTCTCTATGAGGAGAACAGTATCAGAAAGAATTTGCTGTAAATCTGTGCCGTATTGCCCGGCTTCATCTGCTTTGCAGATTACGCCGCGGCATCCTTCGCACGCTCCGTTGCACTCCGCTTGTTTTTGCAAGCAAAAAAAAATCTACGGATAGCAAGACTGGCTTGCCATCCGTAGCTTTAGCGAAAGATGGTGGGCGTAGTAGAACTCGAATCTACGACCTCCACGATGTCAACGTGGCGCTCTAACCAACTGAGCTATACGCCCTCTCAGTATGTTACTTAATATATCATCTGAATTATATTTTGCAAGCGATTTTTTTGAAAAAATCAGCTTTTTTTGCGAAAAATCTGCTGAAAACGTCTTATTTTACCGCAAGACGGATTTTTTTACAGACTTCTTGCGCTGCGGCAATGGTTTCGGCTTCACCGTTGATGATCCGGCGGCGCATTAAAAATTTACCGTTGCACATCACTGAATCGATCACTTCACTGCCGGCGGCGTAAACCATATCTGCCAGCAGATCGTGACCGGCACTCAACGCTATTGAATCCATATTTACCAACAGCAGATCCGCCGCTTTGCCAACTGCGATTTTTCCGGCATTGATCCCGGCAAACTCCGCTCCGGTCACTGTCGCCGCATGAAAAATATCCCGGTTGCGTCCGGCGGTGGGTTTGCCGCTTGTTACTTTTGCAGTCAATGCGGCGCATTTCATCTCATCCAGCATGGACAGGTTATTGTTGCTTGAGGTGCCGTCGGTGCCAATGGCAATCCGGCAGCCGGCAGCACGGGCGGCTTCAAAATCAAACAATCCACTGCACAATTTCATGTTTGATACCGGATTGTGAGCGATATATGCACCCCGGGCAGCGATGATTTCCCGGTCGTGATCGGTCAGATGCACGCAATGCGCCAACATGGCACGTTCACTTATCAGTCCGAGCGAATCCAGATATTCCACCGGAGTCATGCCATGCTCTTTTTGGCAGTCTGCGACCTCTTTAGCGGTTTCGGAAACGTGAATATGCAGTTGTCTGCCGTCAGATTCCATCATCCGGGCGATATTTTGCAAAGTCGGTTTGTCAACCGTGTAGATCGCATGCGGAGTGTGGCTGACGGTGACCAATTCCGAATTCTTTGCCGCATTGGCAAGTTTGGCGTTGGCATCGGCGGCATCAGAGGAGACTCCATTGAGGTACAACATCCCCAATGTGGCACGCATTCCGGTTTCTTCGACGGCACGCAAAGCGGCTTCCGGATGCCAGTAGGAATCATTGAACCACACCGTACCGGAACGGATCATTTCCAGTGCCGCAAGTTTGGTGCCGATATAAATATCTTCGGCAGTAAGTTTTGCCTCGGCGGGCCAGATGTGGTTGCTCAACCAGTCAAAGAGTTCCATATCTTCGGCAAAGCCCCGCAGCAGTGTCATTGCCGCATGGTTGTGGGCATTGTAAAATGGCGGCAGCACTGCGAATTTACCTTTGCCATCAAAAATATCGTCTCCGTTTTGCGCCTGAATTTCCGGCGCAATGGCGGCGATCCGGTTGCCGGTGATGCGGATGGAAACCTGTTGAGCATCCAACAGAACATCTTTTAATAAAATATCGTTCATATTATATCCTTGAATTTACCACGGAAAGAACAGGAAGTATCCTTTACTTTTACCGTTTTCGGTTGTTTTCTGCCAGATGCGGCCGAGGAAACTCACCCGTTCGCGCTGACCGTCTTTTTGAATGGAGACAAACGGGAAAAAGAGTGTTTCAGATTTGTCTCCATCGACCCGTTTGCGGTAGAGAAAGTGCAGGATGTGGACGTTTTCCTGCGTGCCGTTTTTTTCGCCACCGGCAAGAATGTGGAGAAAATGCCATTTGTAATCGCCGTTGTAGAATTTTTCTTTGCGGTAAATCATGCCGCTGCCGATATCTTCTTTCCAGCGCAGTTCGGCACAGGTTTCATAAAGTCTGGCAATGACTTTTTTAGATGAATCAAGGGTCTGCACTTCACTTTCGGCGAAGTTAAAACCGATTTTCTTTGCTTCTTTTTCCGTAGTGTTGAGCAGATCCTGATATTGACCGCGCAGTTTGGTTATTTCGGCAGATACTTCTTTGAGTTCCTCCAGCCGGATCATTTTGCGGTAATACTCTATTTTGTTTTTAGTGATCCATTTATCAACCTTTGCCATCTCATCACGGTAATATTTTTCCCGGCGTTTAATATGACTTGCTTTGCCGGGCAGAGCGATCAGATTGCCACGGACGATTTCGGCTGCTTTATGGTCGATCCCGGGTTTGGCAACGAAAAAGGCAACTTTGCCCCGGTAAAAAAGACCGCAACCGGCGTAAGTGTCTTCGGTATCGGCATATTGCCACTCTGCGGTGTCTTTGGTATTGCGGGAGTGGATCGCCGATGCGTAGCGTTCCCGTTTATCGGTGAAATTCATCCAGATCAATGGCGGGGCAACGCAAAAATCGGAGCTGTTTTTATCCTTATTTATATAGGTCAACAGCGGCAAACTCCAGAAATTGTAACCATGTTTGTTTTTACTGTACCGGGTCATTGCCGCCAGCGAGAAAAAGCCGGATTTCTGCAAATCTTCCTCATCCCAGGCGCCAAACAACGGCAGGAATCCTCCGCTGGTACGGGTGGCGGTGCGGAAGGTTTTGTTTTTACAGTATTCGGCTTTCCAATCATTGATGAATAGCCGCAATGTTTCATTGTCGACCACGGTGTCGGGAATCGTCGTGCCGGGGGAGTGTTTTTTCAGAAATTCCTCCACCAGCGGACGGTTCTGACCGTAAGAGCTGTTGAGCGTTTTATCTGCGGCATCGAGGATTTTGCGCTCCGGTTGATCAAGGTAGACGACTTTTTTTTCGTAAACTGTCAACAACGGCAATGCCCAGAATTCGGTGAGGCTCCGGGTGTAACTTTGGGGATTAGGGTATTCATGGTGAGAATAGTTCATGACCAGCGGTGTAAGCGCATCCCATTTGAAGTTTTTATTTCTGCGGGAGGCTCCGGCAAGATAGCAGAAAGCCCGCCAGTTCCATTGGTTGCCGCGGGAGTCGGTGGCATAGTGAAAAAGCGGGACAAAGCCGTACTCATATTCCCGGTAGCGGGGGAGGGCAGCGAAAAGTTTGCGCTCCCACTCTTGATAATTTTTTTCCGGCGGAACATCAAATCCATATTTTTTTGCCAGATAACGACGTTTGGGGTATGAGGCGTAAAGCATCTGTCCGATCCCGGACAGATCAGCATACAAATCCACTTCCCGATAGCCGAGCAGAAAGAGGAAAAATGACTCATCTTTGGCGGTGCGGCGGTAATTTTTTGCCCACAACGGCTCTTTATCTTTACTGTAAATCAAAAACGGGGTGTAGTAATACCAGAAGTCTTTGTCATCATCATTTTGCCAGGACAGCGGCACGAAACCGAAACCATGTTTCGTCCAGGCAAAATTCAGAAACCAGCCGTCTTTGCTGACCGGGTTCCATGCCGACAGCGGGAAAAGTACGGAGTATTCGTCGCCTTCCTGATTGTAAAACGGCCGGATCGCCATACCGTAAGCATCCCAGTCGATAAAGGGCCAGAGGATGGAGAAATAATTGTTGGACCGGAAATAAAACGGCCAGATGTTTACCAATGGGGAGTCAAAGTCCCCGATTTTGCTCTGACGGTTTTTATTGGAAGCGGAGAGGTCGGCGGATTTCTGCTGGAAACGCTCCGAGCGCACCCGGTACGAGGGCGGGGCTTTGTATTCGTCAAAAACTCCTCCGGACATCCTGACCATCCGGTCAGATGAGGCACAACCGGCAGTCAACAGCAGAACCAGTAAACACAGGAAATTTGCTTTTTTCATAAATTCACCTCTCTTTTTGGTTGAGAACAAAGTCGATGTCGTTATTCAGCAATCCGGCTGCACGGATATCGTTGAGAATGGCGTTTTCCAGCGGTTCCGGCGGCAACGATATACCCGGCGGCATGTGACCGGATATCAACTGTACCAGCGCCGCATTGCTCAATGCCATGCTGGGATCGATGTAACAGAGACTGGTCGGTTCATCCAGCATGAAATTCAGCGGCTGTTTGCGGTTCAGCACCCGTTCCGGCGGCAGGGCTGGGGAAAACTCATCTTCCACGCCCATATTGGCAATGAGCGCCTGGCTGGACAGCAGTGCCGGGACGTACGGTGCAAGCACCCCCGGCAAGCCGGTGGCGGAAACGACGCACCATGACGCGGCGATATAACTGGAAACCAGCGCCGTGTCATTGGCATTGATAAAATTTACTCCATCAGGCAGCACCGGGCGGGCAATATCGGCAACTGTGACCTCTGCACCGGCACGCATGGCGCAATACGCCGTGCCGGAACCGACTTTGCCGCCGCCGAAAACCAACAGTTTTTTGCCGGAAATATCAAGCCCGAGTTCCCGCATTGCCCGGACAAAACTTTCTCCCGTGCCGAGGGCGGTCTCAAAGCGTTTCAACACTCCGGAATCCACCGAAAATACCGGTTGACTGCAGTTGCGGTAATACTCCAGACCGCTGCGGGTGAGTTCGGCGTATCCGCACCGGGAGCTAATATCTTTATGCCGTCCGGCACAATCGGCAACGGCATCAAATGTTTCATTGAAAGTGTCGGCGTCGGCAACCGGAATTCCGAAATCCGGCAGGAGTTTGACGATTTCCGGATCACAGGGGATATCCTGCCCGACCGAAACCGTCAAGTCGGCTCCGGCGGCAAGCAGCGCACAATATTTTACCATCGTGTTGCGGAAAACCGGGGTGGCATCCAGAATTTTTTTACCGGTCAATGCCGGCGTGGTCTGCCAATTACGGATTTGGGCGGCCAGTGCCGGAAACTCTTTTTCGCAGTAAAATTTCCGGATAAAGTTTTCCAAAGCAGTGTGTTTCACCGTGTTTCTCCAAAAAGTGAGTGCAGGACTTCGCGGTCGTCAAAGTGATGTTTGACTCCGTTGATCTCCTGATAAGTCTCGTGTCCTTTGCCGGCGACCAGCACCATGTCATCATTTCCGGCGAGGGTTACGGCGCGGCGGAGGGCATCTTTGCGGTCACAAATAACTTCATAATCACAATTTTCCGGAAGTCCGGCAACGATTTCGGCAATGATCTCCAACGGATTTTCCGAACGGGGATTGTCGCTGGTGATAATTAATTTATCGGCAAATTCTGCCGCCGCCTGTCCCATGCGGGGGCGTTTGCTTTTGTCCCGGTCGCCGCCGGCACCGAAAACAGCGATCAGTTGCCCCTGGCAAACCGGACGCAATGTTTTCAAGACGTTCGCCAGCGCATCGTCGGTGTGGGCGAAGTCCACAAAAAATCTGCTGCCGTTGGGGGCAGTCAGTTTTTCCATCCTGCCGGGGACGGTCAAAGGCAGATTCAATGCCCGGTCGATCGCTTCCGGAGATATGCCGTCACAGAGAAGTAAAGTCAACACTCCTGCCAGATTGTAAACATTGTATCTGCCGGGCAGGGGGAAACTGGTGTGATACGCCTGTTGGGCGTTGCTCAATACGAAGTGACAGCTGTCGGCATCACAGGAGATTTCGGAAATTCTCCAGCCGGAATCAGCATCCGTGCCAAAGGTCGGCAGTTTCAAATCTGGACGCTCTGCGGAAAGTTCCATAAACAATCTTTTGCCGGCCGGATCGTCAATATTGATCGCCGCAATGCCGCCGGGGATCAGGCAGTCGGTGAACATGCTTTTTTTTGCCTGATAATAACTTTCCATATCGTGATGAAAGTCCAGATGGTCTCCGGTAAGATTGGTGAAAATCGCTCCGTGCAGTTGTGTGCCGGCAAGCCGTTTCTGCGCCAGAGAATGGCTGGAAAATTCCATCACCGCCGCCTGCATGCCATTGCCGGTCATTGCCGTTAACAGCGGGAAAAACGTTTGCGGATCAGGGGTGGTGTGCGTGGGCGGCAGCGAATTTTTGCCGTCACAGAATTCCACTGTGGAAATCAGTCCGCACGGGATATCGGCCGCACTCAGAACATGACGCAGCAAATAAGCTGA
This sequence comes from Lentisphaerota bacterium, assembly GCA_015061865.1. Taxonomy (GTDB): domain Bacteria; phylum Verrucomicrobiota; class Lentisphaeria; order Victivallales; family Victivallaceae; genus UBA1784. The sequence continues at coordinate 231 of SUVU01000029.1, read as the reverse complement.
CGTGGTTTTACCGTTGGTGCCGGTAATGCCGTAAAGTTTTAATCGCTCATCCGGATTGCCGCACCGGTGGCGGCAGAGCAGTGAGGCGGCGGCTCTGGTGTCAGATACCCGGCAGAACAGGATGTTTTCCGGAGTGAAATGAAGTTCGCCGCTGTAAATGATCGCCGCCGCCCCCCGGGCGATCGCTTCGGGGATAAAGGTGCTGCCATCAAATTTACTGCCGGAAATCGC
>SUVU01000028.1 GCA_015061865.1 Lentisphaerota bacterium | reverse complement strand
ACGGACAGTGGATCCACTTTATCTGTGTGGCAACGAGTATCATTCTCTATGTCGGGATCTCGCTCTATGAACACTACGTTATGGGTAAACCGGACTTCAATCTGGACAAAATGCTGCACCGCGGCAAATACGATACGGCGCAGGAGCATGTCGCCAAGAGCGAAGTCAGCTGGATCGCCCGCAAATTCGGTATCACTCCGGAATTTACGCTCGGTGACAAACTCATCTACGCCGCAACGATTCTCTGGACGCTGCTGTGGTTCATGATGTGGCTGGTCTATCTGGTTTGGGAAAAAGGCTTCGGCGGTGTTTCCAATGAGTGGTGGTTGAGATTGTGGCACTTCAAAGTGTACCTCACCCTGATTCTCGGCGTCTCCTGTACGCTTTGGTTCCTGATTGGCGGAATTATCGACGTCGCCAATTTGTTCAAAGCTCTCAAAAACTCCCGGCAGAACGATGCTGACGACGGTACGGTCGTCGACGGCGGCAACGCCGGTGAAGCTGTGGTGGCAGACGATGATGAAAAGAAGGCGGATAATTAAGCTGCCGGAAGCATAACACCAATGGCGGTGGGATTTTTCCCACCGCTTTTTTTGAGTTCTGCCATTGATTTAACGGCTTCGGCGTGGTATTTTAAAGAGAATCAGAAAACACAGGGGATTTTTATGCTTAAAAAAGGTTTTGACGGAGAGAAGTATCTCGCCGAACAATCTGCTGCTATTTTGAAGCGGGCGGAGAAATTCGGTGATAAACTTTATCTGGAATTCGGCGGCAAACTGATTTGTGATTTTCATGCGGCGAGAGTTTTGCCGGGGTTTGATCCGGATGCCAAAATCAAATTGCTCCAGCGGCTCAAAGACAAAGTCGATATCGTTATCTGTATTCATGCCGGAGCAATCGAGGAGAAAAAAATCCGGGCCGATTTCGGCCTTTCATACGATGTTGATACCATGCGTACCATTGATGATTTGCGCAATTGGGGCCTGGATGTCAAAGCGGTGGTCGTGACCCGCTACCGGGATCAGCCGGCGGTAAAAGGTTTTATCAAACGTCTTTCCCGCCGCGGTATCAAAGTTTATACCCATCGTCCCATCGCCGGTTATCCTGCTGATGTGCAGGCGGTCGTCAGTGCCGATGGATTCGGTTTGAATGACTATATCGAAACCGACCGCCCTATCGTGGTAGTGACCGGACCGGGGCCGAATTCCGGCAAAATGGGGACCTGTCTCTCGCAGGTTTACCACGAGTTTCAGCGGGGGATCAAAGCCGGATATGCCAAGTTTGAAACTTTTCCGGTTTGGAATTTGCCGCTGAATCACCCCGTTAACGTCGCTTACGAAGCGGCAACTGCCGATCTCGGGGATGTGAATATGGTTGATCCGTTTCATCTGGACGCCCGCAAAGAAACTGTCGTCAATTACAACCGGGATGTAGAGATTTTTCCGGTGGTGCGGCAAATTTGCGCCCGGATCATGGAACCGGAACAGTTGTATGTTTCCCCGACTGATATGGGGGTAAACCGGATCGGGTTTGCCATCGTGGACGATGAGGCGGTGAGAAAAGCCGCCTGTCAGGAGATAATCCGGCGTTACTTCCGGGCGATGAGAGATTATGCCGAGGGTGAAGTCGATGCCTGCGTGCCGGAGCGTATCAAAGCATTGATGGCAGCGCAGAATTTGAAAGAAACCGATCGCAAAGTGGTCGTCCCCGCCCGTGAAGCAGCTCAGGCGGCAGCGGCACATGCTGAAAAATACGGTCATGATAATGTGTTTTGCGGAGCAGCACTGGAATTGCCCGATGGCACGATCATCACCGGTAAAAATTCGCCGCTGCTTCATGCCGCATCCAGTTGTATCATCAATGCGATAAAACATCTTGCCGGTTTGCCGGAAGATCTGCACTTGCTCTCCCGGCAGGTTATTGAATCGGTGGGCAAACTGAAACAGGAAGTCTTTTCGGAAAAACAGATTTCGCTGGCTTTGAGTGAAACTTTAACGGCATTGAGTGTCAGTACGCCCTCCAACCCGGCTGCCGGTTTGGCGCTGGAGCAGTTGGATAAATTGCGCGGCTGTGAAATGCACATCAGTCATATCCCGCCAAGTGGTGATGAAACCGGCTTGCGGAAACTGGGGATCAATTTGACCAGTGAACCGGTGTTTACCAGCCGGAATCTCTTTATGGAACAGTAAAACTTGTAAAAGCAGGAGTTTATTTATGGATAAGAAAATCAGAGTCGCAGTGTTTGGTGCATCCGGTTATGCCGGCGAGGAGTTGCTCCGTTTGTTGTTGCGCCACAATCAGGCGGAAATCGCCGCAATCACTTCCCGTAAAAATGCCGGAGAGCCGGTTTCTACCGTATTCCCGCGCTTTACCGGGCTGCCGTTGAATTTTATTGCTCCGGATGAAGCGATGCAGAAGTGCGATTTCGACGCCGCAATTCTGGCACTGCCGCATGGTCTGGCAACAGAGTTTGCTATTCCGCTGTTGGAAAAAGGAGTGAAAGTTTTTGATATTTCCGCTGACTTCAGATTGAAAAGCACGGATAAATACAAAGCCTACTACAAAGCCGATCATCCGGCTCCGGAACTGTTGAAAAAAGCCGTTTACGGTCAGCCGGAAATCTACCGTGAAGCACTTCGGACCGCTGATCTGGTCGCTTGCGCCGGATGTTACCCCACCAGCAGTATTCTGCCGACGGTGCCGCTGCTCCGTGATGGCTTGGTTTCCACCAAAGGTATCGTCGTTGCCAGCTGCTCCGGATGCACCGGCGCCGGACGCAAAGTCGATCTGCCCTATATTTTTCCGGAATGCAATGAGAGCATCAAAGCGTATTCGCCGGTAGGTCACCGCCATTTGCCGGAAATCGAACAGGAGATGGCTTTCGCTGCCGGAGTGCCGGAAATCAGCATCAACTTTATTCCGCATCTGGCGCCGATGAATCGCGGCATCAACTCGACGATCCTGTTGGATGCCATGCCCGGATGCACGTTGGAAAAAGTCGGCGAATCTCTGGAAAAAGCCTATGGCAAAGAACAATTTGTCCGGGTGCTGCCAGCCAAACGCTGTGCTGATACCAAATACGTTTTCATGACCAACTGCTGTGAGATCGGTTATTTCTTTGATGAACATACCAATAAAGTCATTCTCACCAGCTGTATCGACAACCTGACCAAAGGTGCATCAGGTCAGGCGATCCAGTGCATGAATATCCGCTTCGGTATTGACGAAGCCACCGGGTTGCTCTGATGGTTGAATTCCGGTTGTTGCAGGATTATTCCGGCGATATGCTCAAACGTATCGCCGGTTTTTATCTTTCTGCGGGGTGGATCGCTCCCGGGGACGATACGGCATTTTTACTGCCGGCTTTGCAGGGATCTTTTCTGGTGGCTGGAGCATTTGCCGACGGCGAACTGGCTGGTACTGCCCGGGTACTTTCAGATGGCGTTTCTGATGCGTATATTCAGGATGTCGTGGTCGCTCCGGAATACCGGGGGCAGGGGTTGGGGCGCGGTTTGGTGGAGTTGTTGACAACGGAATTGCGCAACAGAAATGTAGACTGGATCGGTTTAGTCGGAGAACCGGGAACGGAAAATTTTTATCAAAAGCTGAAATGGCAGAAACAAACCGGATTTACATTGTGGAAAGCTCCGGAAAAGTAATTTTTTTCATGAGCTGATTTGCAATCCGCTCAATGGGGAATTATAGTATTAACGGTTCAAAATCGGGGAGCTGAACGCTTTGTACGCAAATTCTCCTCTTCATAATTACTCCTCAAGGTGTGAGGTTTTTTCCGGTTTTGAACTTTTTTTATGGCCAAATCAATGGAGGTAGCTGAATGAAATATCTTAAAATCAAATTGCTTTTGTTTGCTATTGGCATTGTCAGTGCCGCAGCCGGAGAGTTTGTCTGGCAGTTGACCACTGATAAAAAAGATGCGCTTTACCAAAAAGGCGAAAAGATAACTTTCGGATGTCAATTGACTGCAGATGGCAAAATCCCGGTCGGTTCAACTGTCAGTTACACCGTGATTGCTGACAGTCAAAAAAATAAATACGGTAAATTTGTAATTTCAGAAAAGCCGTGGACCTATACCACCAGTTTGGATTATCCCGGCTGGGTCAGGATCCACTTTGATCTGCTGGATAAAAACGGCAAAAAAGTCAAGGGCAAAATCAGGTATCGCGGTCAAATGGTATCCCGCAATATTTCCGGAGGCATCGGCGCATTGGTCGAGCCGGAAAAATTGTACCCTGCCAAAGCTGAACCGGCAGATTTTGACCAATATTGGAACGCTGTTAAAGCCGAACTTGCCCAAGTGCCGGTGAAAGAGCTGGAACGGGTCGAAATACCGTGTAAACAAAAAAGTGCCGCTCAGAAAGTGGTGGTTTATGATGTAAAGGTCGCCTGCGCCGGCGATAAACCGGTTTCCGGCTATCTGGTGATGCCGCGCGATGCCAAACCGAAAAGCTGTCCTGTCCATGTGACATTTCACGGGGCAGGGGTGGTTTCTGCCCGGCAGCAGATCACTCCGGCACTTCACGGCATCATCACGTTGGATGTCAATGCTCACGGGATCGTGAACGGTCAGCCGAAAGAATTTTACCGGAATTTGCGGAAAAACTTTTACTATCGTTCTCTGGATGGTAAACGCAATGGCCGCTATGCACATTGGAATAATGACAACCGGGATAAATATTATTTCCGCGGGATGTACATGCGGGTGATGCGGGCGTTGGAATACGCCAAATCCCTGCCGGAATGGGACGGCAAAACGCTGATCGTTTCCGGAGGCAGTCAGGGCGGGGCGCAGGCGATAGCCGCTTGCGGTCTGGATCAGGATGTCACTGTCGCGCGTGCCGGAGTCCCCGCAATGTGCGATCACTCCGGAGTATTGGCAACACCGTCGCGCAACAGCGGATGGCCGCGCCACTATAACGCTGTTGACGGTAAACCTGATAATCCGGCAGTCGCCGAATGTGTGGCATATTTTGACGGGTGTCACTTCGCCAAACGGATAAAATGTCCCATTTATATCAACACCGGTTTGATCGATAATGTCTGTCCGCCGACCAGCGTGTATGCCATGTATAACTGTATTCCGGCGACCACCGAAAAACACATGACTGTCGCACCTGATAAAGGTCATGCCGGAGTGCCGTATGATGACTTCCAGAATGCGGTAAAAACCTTTTACAGGAAGTGAATATGGCAGCGAAACAATTAGTTTTGATAGACGCATACAGTCAGATATTCCGGTCGTTTTATGCGATTCGCCACCTGACCAATGCCAATGGTGAACCGGTCAATGCGGCGTTTGTATTTACCAAATTGCTGTTAAAACTGGATAAAATGTTTCCATCTGAGGCGGGGGCAATGCTTTTTGATTGCGGAAAAGTGCAGTTTCGCAGTCAAATCCATCCGGAGTATAAAGCCAACCGTCCGCCGATGCCGGATGATTTGAAAAGTCAGATGCCGTTGATCCGGCGCATTGCCGGAGCTTTTGGCTGGGAGATGATGCAGCATGAGAATTGGGAAGCTGATGACCTGATCGGGGCGTTATGCCTGAAGTTTCCGGAGTATGATGTCCAGATCGTCAGTTCTGACAAAGACTTGTCGCAGTTGGTTGACGACCGGGTAAAGATGCTGGTGCCTTCCAATGCCGGATTTGAAAGCCGCGGCACCGCGGAAGTTGTTGCCAAATTCGGAGTGTCGCCGGATTTGATCGTTGATTATCTGGCGTTGTTGGGCGATGCCTCGGACAATATTCCGGGTGTCCCGGGGATCGGGCCGAAAAGTGCAGCGGATTTGCTCAACACCTGCGGTGCAGCGGCCGGGTGGATGGATGAGCCGGAAAAACTGGGGGATTGTAAATATTGTAAAAAATTGCTGCCGCATCTGGAGGTGTTGCGCCGCAACCGGGAATTGATCCGGTTGCGCACAGAATTGCCGGATACCTGGAAAAAGATGGAAGTCCCGGTGCGCCGGAATCCCGACTGGGCGGAAATAGCGGCGATCTGCCGGGAAAATCAATTCAACAGCATTTTAAAAGAGCTGCCGGAATCATTGCCTGAAGTTGAAACGGCAACAGCTGCCGGTAACGACGCTGATGATCTGTTTGCTTTTGCCGCCCAAAATGTTGCTGTCACAGCGGATTGTAATGATAATGCCGTATCTGTTGAGCAGCCGGAACTTTTTTGACAGTGCTGATTGAAAAAAAGTTTTTTTGGTGCTATATTATACTTTGTTTTGTGTTTTTAACAATAATGACTCTCCACTATGGAAGGTTGCAAAAGTAAGATGAGTAAATGCATCAAAGATTGGTCGCGTGAGGATTTGCTTGCGCTGAAAAATAAATTGGAACTTGAGTATAACGAGTTCGTTGGTAAAAATCTGGCGTTGAATATGGCGCGCGGCAAACCGTCCGGCGGTTTGCTGGATCACAATACTCCGGTGTTGGATAAATTTTCTCCTTTTGCCGCAGACGGTACCGATGCCCGTAATTACGGGGTGCTGGAGGGATTGCCGGAAATGCGCAGCTTTTTCGGCGAGGTGCTGGGCATGGATCCGGAAAGGATCATTATCGGCGGCAACTCCAGTTTGAATTTGATGTATGATTCATTTGTCCGGCTGATGCTTTTCGGCACCGGCGGCCATCCGGCATGGGGAAGTTTTCCGAAGCGTAAATTTCTCTGTCCCAGCCCCGGTTATGACCGGCATTTCGCAATCACTCAGGAATTCGGATTTGAGATGATCACGGTGCCGATGACGGTCGATGGTCCAGACATGGACGTGGTGGAAAAACTGGTCGCCGAAGATGAGAATATCAAAGGTATCTGGTGCGTGCCGCTGTACAGCAATCCGCAGGGCATTTGTTACAGTGATGAAACGGTTGAGCGTCTGGGTAAAATGAAAACAGCCGCACCGGATTTCAAAATCTTCTGGGACAATGCCTATGGCGTGCACCATTTGTACGGCGAAACCAAACTCGCAGATATTTTTGAAGCCTGTGAAAAAGGCGGCAATCCCGACCGGGCGTATTATTTCTTCTCCACCAGCAAAATCACGTTCCCCGGAGCCGGGGTGGCGATGATTGCTGCCTCGCTGACTGAACGCAAAGAGATCCTCAAACGGATGACGATTCAGACCATCGGCAGTGATAAACTCAATCAGTTGCGGACGTTGCGGGTACTGAAAGATGCGGCAACGTTGAAACAGCACATGGCTGAACTGGCTGATATTCTCCGTCCGAAATTTGATATTGTGCTTGAAACGTTGGATACCGAACTGGCTGAAGCCGGTTTTGCCCGGTGGAATTCTCCCAAAGGCGGATATTTTGTCTCTCTGGACACCATGGACGGCTGTGCCAAAGCTGCGTTGGCATTGGCATCGGCAGCTGGCGTCACGATGACCGGGGCAGGGGCGACGTTCCCGTATAAAAAAGACCCCGCAGACAGCAATATCCGCATTGCGCCGACTTATCCGACGGACGATGAACTGCGGGTAGCCATGAAATTGTTCTGTGTCTGTGTGAAATTGGCAACTGTCCGCAAATTGTGCGGAGAAATTTGAGATAAATCCAGCAACAGGAGTTGAAAATGCTTTTTCCGACAGTTGAAAATTCGCTTTTGATCGTAGTGGATCTGCAGCAAAAATTGATGCCGGCAATGAGCAATGGTGATGGAATTATTGAACGGGCATCCATCATGGTCAGAGGTGCCGCCGAGTTGGGCGTGGATATCGCCGTTACCGAGCAGTACCCCAAAGGTTTGGGTAATACCGTGCCGGAAATATCGACTTGGCTGCCTGACGATGTCTGTGTTTGTGAAAAAACATCGTTTTCTATTTTCAAATCCGAAGCGTTTCTGAAAACATTAAGCGCCAGAAAGCGTGAAGTTTTGATTTTTGTCGGCGTGGAAATGAATGTCTGTCTGCTCCAAAGTGTTTTGGACGCCAGAGCCGCAGGATACGAGGTTGTGGTGGTTGCCGATGCCATCGGCAGCCGTAAAAACAGTGAACGTGATTGGGCATTGGAAGCCGCCCGCAATGCCGGAGCTGCCGTATTGGGCAGTGAAGCAGTGCTTTTTATGCTGTTGCGCGATGCTAAAAATCCGCACTTCAAAGCAATTTCAGCCCTTATCAAATAAAGGACGTTATCATGGCTTTATTCAGCAGTGGAAAATATTCAACTCTTTCCGGTGGCGCCAAACGGAAAATGGTTATTCCTGACGGCTCATGGGTAAAGTGTAAAAATTGCGGACGCACATTGCTTAATGAACGGTTGGAAGACAATCTTCAGGTGTGTTGGTATTGCAACCACCATCTGCCGTTGAGCCTCAAGTCCCGGATCAAATTGTTGACCGATGAAGGATCATTCCGTGAAGATGATGCTGAATTGCGTTCTGTTGACCGGCTGGGATTTGTGGATTCCAAAAGTTATGTGACCAGACTTCAGGAAAATCAGAAAAAATCCGGGATGTCAGATGCTGTGTGTTGCGGTCATGCCACGCTGAATCAGATCCCGTTTTTGCTTGGCATCATGGATTTCAGTTTCATGGGTGCATCCATGGGATCGGTCGTCGGCGAACGGATCACCCGGATGGTTGAACGAGCCACTGAAAAAAAACAGACTGCGGTGTTGGTTACTGCTTCCGGCGGTGCCCGGATGCAGGAGGGTATTCTCAGTTTGATGCAGATGGCGAAAACCAGCGGCGCATTGGCACGTCACCGGGAGAAAAAACTCGGTTATATTGTAATTATTACCAATCCGACTTACGGTGGTGTCACCGCCAGTTTTGCCACATTGGGTGATGTGATCATCTCTGAACCCGGAGCCATGGTCGGTTTTGCCGGACCGCGGGTGGTGCAGGAAACGACCAGGGCGGTTTTACCGGAAGGATTTCAGACTGCGGAGTTCCTTTTGGACCACGGATTGATTGATCGGGTGACAGAACGCAAAAATTTGCGAAAAGAATTAGCTTTTCTACTTGAAATTTTCAAGAAAAAGATGTAAGTTAAGTAATGCTGTGAAACGGACCCTGTGTGTTGTCTGAAGCGCCAACCGGGTCAGGTGGGGAACCAAGCAGCCCTACGCGATTTCCGACAGGCCATAGGTAATCTGTTTCGCAGCTTTTCTTTTTTTAATCCCAAGGAGTCCCGCTATGAGTATTTCACGAATTGACGGTCGTGCCTGCGATGAATTACGTCCTGTTTCCTTTGCCATGGATTATCTTTCGCACCCGTTGGCATCGTTGTTGATATCCTGCGGTAAAACCCGGGTGTTGACCGCTGCCACTTTTGAAGACAAAATTCCGCAGTGGATGAAAAATCAAAAAGTCCCCGGCGGGTGGATCACCTGTGAATACGGGATGCTCCCCTCTGCTACCGGAGAGCGCTTCAAACGGGAAGCTGCCGCAGGCAAACAGGGCGGCAGAACGGTTGAAATTCAGCGTTTGATCGGCAGATCTTTGCGGATGGCAGCTGATCTGACTAAACTTGGCGAGCGAACTGTTTATCTGGATTGCGATGTTATTGACGCTGATGGCGGCACCCGCTGTGCCAGTATTACCGGTGCGGCATTGGCGCTTGCTGCCGGATGCAAACGGATGTATCCGGCAACAGAGAATCCTTTTAAAGAGCTGGTTGCGGCGGTCAGTGTCGGTATTATTGACGGGCATCCGATGTTGGATCTCTGTTATGATGAGGATTCCCGTGCCGAGGTGGATATGAATGTGATCATGACAGAATCCGGTAAATTGGTGGAAGTGCAGGGAACTGCCGAAGGAGAACCGTTCTCCCGGGCGCAGTTGAACGAATTGCTGGATCTGGCTGAAGTCGGTTTGAAACAGATTTTTGTCAGACAGCGGGAAATTTTGGAGCAGATTTAATGAGTGGCGAATATCAGGTAATTGCCCGCAAGTGGCGTCCGCAAACATTCAGCGATGTTGTCGGTCAGACTCATGTGGTCAGAACGCTGAAAAATGCCATTCAAAGCGGCAGGATCGCTCATGCGTATTTGTTTGTCGGTCCGCGCGGCATCGGCAAAACCACTCTGGCGCGTATTTTTGCCAAAGCTCTTAATTGCGAAAATCCCCGCAACGGCGAACCGTGTTGTGAATGTGCCAGTTGCCGTGAAATTGCTGCTGAACGCAGTTTGGATGTCATGGAAGTTGACGCTGCCAGCCGCAATACGACTGGTGACATGCGTGATTTGGCAGAAAACACCTTGACCCGTCCGGTAAGCGGGAAGTACAAAATTTATATCATTGACGAAGTCCACATGCTCAGCAAGCAGGCTTGGAACGTGTTGTTAAAAACCGTTGAAGAGCCGCCGCAGCACGTTAAATTTATTTTTGCCACTACCGAGGTGCATCAGGTATTGCCGACGATCATATCCCGTTGCCAACGCTTTGACCTGATGCCGATACAGACCCGTCTGATTGCGGAACGACTGCATTTGATTGCAGAGAGCGAAAATGTCGCCATCAGTCCCGATGCTGTGACTGCTATTGCCCGTGCCGCCGACGGCGGTATGCGAGATGCCCAGTCGTTGTTGGATCAGATGATCGCATTTTTTGCATCCGGAGACGGGGCGCAAATTACCGAAGAACAGGTGTTGTCGCTTTTTGGTTTGACCGATCGGGATGATTTGTGGAAAATCCTGCGGGCAATGCTGCAAAATAATCCGGGGGATGTGGTCAGCCGTATCTGTCTGCTGGCGAAAAAAGGTAAAAATCTGGAAACGCTATTCGATGATATTTTGACTTCGTTGCGGGCGATACAGATGTGTGCCATTCTGCCGCATCCGGAAGAGGTTATTGATGAACCTGCGGAAAGCATTGCGATTTACCGTCAAGCCGCTTCTGCGGTGGCTCCGGAAACTGTGCAGATTCTGCTGGAAACTATTTCTCCGGTGGGACGGGTGCTGCATGATGCCCTTAATAAGCAGATTTTTCTGGAAACTATCCTGCTGAAAGCTATGCGTGAGGCGCATGCTGTGCGGATCGGTGATATTCTTGCCCGGTTGAATCAACTGCGTACTGCCGGGGAATTGAAGTTTTTGGAACAACTTCCGGTGGTTCAGGAAAAAACAACAGCCAATATTCCGGCAGAATTTCCGGTACCTGAAAAAAAAACTGTAACTCCTGAAGCTGTTGCTCCGGCTCCTGCTGAAGTCGCAATTGCTCCGGCTCCGGTTGCAGAACCGGAAAATATTGCAGTTGTTGCTCCGACGGAGGAACACATTGAAGCTGACAAGTCTGTGACAGTTGAAAAAACGGTAACGCCGCCCCCCGCAGCACCGGAAACAGTGGAATTGCAGGAGAGTACGGCAGAGAATCCGGTCGCTGCTGAATCTGTCGCAGTTCCGGTTGAATCGGTCAATGAAACCAGTAATAGCTGTGATGAGATTGAGCGCGATGATGAAGAACTGGAGCCGGTTATCGATTTGATGCCATTGCCGGAACTTATGCCGCCGCCGGTGGAAACAAGGCCGCAACCGCACCGGAAACAGGATTATGCCCCGAATAAAGAACAGCGCAGCATTGCCAATGACGATCCGCAGTCTTTAACCGATATCGTGCGTAACAATCAGGCTGTTGCCGAAGTCGTTGATCTTTTTGCCGGAATGGTGGTTGACATTCATCAATAATCGGCATTGTCCAATAATTTGAAAATCAAATCCGGGGAAAAGCCGCGTCCGACCAGAAAACGGAACAGCTTTTCCCGTTTCTTTCTGGGATCGCTTTCATTTCTCAACAGGCGTAATTTGCTCTCCATGGCGCGTTCAGCTGCCTGTTTTTCGGCATCCGGATCTGCTTCCAGCAATTCGGAAACTTTTTCCGCATCCAAGCCGCGCCGGGCAAGTTTGAATCTGATTTGCCGTGCGCCCAAATTGCGGTTGTGCAACGCATCAACGCAATCCGCAGTCAGCATTTCATCATCGAGGTAATGCCGTTTCCGGCACTCCTCGATCGCAGCATCAGCTTCGTTATCCGGGTAGCCGGCTTTTCGCAGTTTGGCCAGCAGTTCCAATTCGCTTAAGGGGCGTACTGCCAAAAATGCCATCGCTTTTGCTAACGCAGATACCGGAGCGGCGGGCATGGTTACAGCTCCAGCAGGGTTCTGACCAATTGATCTTTGGAGAGCAAGCCCAACTTCCCGGTCGGTGCCAGGGTTTCACTGAAACATTTGACTTCATCGGCAGCGAAGTTTTTACCGCAAATCGCCAACGGCACCGGGACAGTGGTGTGTTTTCTCAATTTGATCGGCACCGGATGATCCGGCAACACGGCAAAATTGCAATCAGTTCCCTGCAATGCGTTCATGATCGGCACGACAATATTGGCATCAAATTCTTCGATCGCCCGAAGTTTGAGCTTCAAATCTCCCAGATGCGAACATTCGTCGATCGCTTCCAAATGGACATAGACCAGATCGTGATTTTTTATTGCTTCCAGTGCGGCTGCAACTTTGCCGGCGTAATTGGTGTCCAGAAATCCGGTGGCTCCGGGAACCTCGACGACATCCATGCCGGTGCATTTGCCCAGACCTTTGATCACATCCACGGCACTTATCACCGCACCGGTACGCCCGTTATAACGCTCGGAAAACATTTGCATCTGCGGGCGGTAGCCGGGGCTCCACGGCCAAATCCAGTTTGCCGGGGCAGGGCGGTCGGCATTAAGCGGATGCGCTGCCAGAAATTCAGCGGCTTTAAGGGAGAGCTCCTCCAGAAACGCCACGGTATACGCCGCTTCCGGAGAGTCGTCCAACGGTTTCAGCCGCAATTGAGCCACCGGAATATCCTGAGATGAGTCCGGTTTTTGATAATCGATTTTATCAGAAAATTTTTTGCCGTGCAATACAAGCAGATTGCGGTAACTGACCCCATGGTGAAAGGTGACATCCGGGGAGTCAAACTCCGCTTTCAGCGCCGCCATCAGAATTGCCGAATCGGCATCAGAGAGATGACCGGCAGAGTAGTCGCGCAAAACATTGTCATTTGAAACGTACACGAGATTGCAGCGCCATGCTACATCATCATCCGCTAATTCAATTCCCTGGCTGGCAGCTTCAATCGGACCGCGTCCGGGATAATTAAGCTCCGGCTGAAAGCCCAATACAGACATGTTGGCAACATCTGAACTGGTCGGCAATCCATCCGGCAGGGTGAGAAATGTACCGTTTATGCCATTGGCTGCAATCGAGTCCATGCCGGGAGTATGGGCAAATTCCAACGGGCTTTTGCCGTTTAATTCCGGCAAACGGTCATCTGCCATGCCATCTGGCAGAAAAATAATGGCTTTTTGATAGTTTTTCATTTTTCCATATCCAAAAAAGAATTGATCTCTGTTTCTGTAATTCCACTGATCACAATGACTTTATCCCGGCTGCATTCACCGCTTTTGATGGTTAATGCAGCCTTGTTCAGATGCAATTTTTCAGCAAGAAATTTCAGCAGGGCGCTGTTGGCTTTGCCGTCTACCGGAGGCGCTTGCAAATCAATTTTCAACGCATCTCCAAAGGTACCGTTTATGGCACTGCGCCTGGCGCCGGGATGAATACGCAATTTCAGCAATACATTTCCGGCTCCGTCGGTGCGGATGAATTCAGGCGTCGGCATGATCTGCGTCCGTGACTGTTTCCGGAACGATTACAGTTTCATCCATTTCCGGTGCCGGAGGTTCCGGCGGTGTCAACCCCAGCAGAAGTTCGATATCAGCAATCGAGAGCGTTTCTTTTTCCAGCAACGCTTCTGCCAGTTTATCCAACTGATCCCGGTGTTCCGTCAGGCATTGCAGAGCCTCATTGTGGGCAGCGTCGATCAGTTTGCGCACTTCAATGTCGATTTCCCGGGCAGTTTCATCCGAGAGACTTTCCGGCGGCGGTCCATCAATACGCATGTGCGGATGACTGGTGTAATCACCCAGTTTAACCGGGCCGAGTTTGTCGGTCATACCGAAAATACAAACCATGCGGCGGGCAATGCCGGTCAGGTGCTGGATATCTGCCACTGCACCGGTGGAAATATCGCCAAAAACAATTTCTTCAGCGGCTCTGCCGCCAAGTGACATTGCCATATCAGCCTGCAATTCCAATTTGGTTTTGCCGTGAACATCCTCTTTCGGCATCAGATAAGTTGCTCCCAGAGCCTGGCCGCGGGGAATGATCGAAACTTTATGTACCGGCACGCAGTGTTCGTTATGCAGCGCCACCAACGTGTGACCGGCTTCATGGTAAGCTGTCAGGCGGCGTTCGCGGTCACTCAATTTGCGGCTGCGGCGCTCCGTGCCGTAATTGACTTTATCTCTGGCATCCTCAAGTTCAGTTTGAGAAATGACTTCCTTATTGCGTCTTGCCGCCAGCAGAGCAGCTTCGTTGCACAAATTTGCCAGTTCTGCACCGCTGAATCCGGGCGTGGTTCTGGCAATAACATCCAAATCAACATCTTCGGCGACTTTGATTTTTTTAACGTGTACATCAAGGATTTGACGTCTGCCCCTGATGTCCGGCAGATCCATGACGATCTGACGGTCAAAACGGCCGGGACGGAGCAACGCCGGATCCAGCACATCCGGGCGGTTGGTTGCCGCCAGAACGATCACACCATTGCGGCTTTCCAAACCATCCATTTCCACCAGCATGGCGTTAAGGGTCTGTTCACGCTCGTCATGACCGCCGCCCCAACCGGAAAAGCGGGAGCGTCCCACTGCGTCGATCTCGTCAATGAAAATCAGGCAGGGCATGTTTTTGCGGGCTTGGTCAAACATATCCCGCACCCGGCTGGCACCTACGCCGACAAACATTTCCACAAAGTCCGAGCCGCTGATCGAGAAGAACGGCACTTTGGCTTCACAAGCAACTGCTTTCGCCATCAGAGTTTTACCGGTTCCGGGATCACCTACCAGCAAGCAGCCTTTGGGGATGCGTCCGCCGAGCAATTGAAAACGCAGCGGGTCGCGCAAAAATTCAACGATTTCAGAAATTTCCTCTTTCGCTTCATCCGCACCGGCAATATCATCGAAGTGGATGTTCAATTCATCAGGCGGGATCATTCTGGCTTTGCTTCTGCCGAAATCCATTGCTCCGTGACCATTCATTTTCATCTGCCGCATGGAAATGAAATAAATCACACCGATAATAAGCAGCACCGGGAAAATACTGACAAAGAAAATATTCCAGAACCCGGAACCGGCTTCCTGAATGACGATATTGGCTTCGGAATTTTTCAACGCTGTATTCAACGGTTCAGACATCACCACCCGGGATTTGTAATAATCACGGCGGGATTTTTTGGCAGCTGAATCATGTTTGTTGTACTCGCCCTCGACAAAATAAACATTGCTGTTGACATCGTCCGGAGTTAATTCGACTGATTTGATCTCTTTAGCGGCAAGTTTTTTCTCAAAATCGCTCTGTGACAGGTTATCCGGCTGATCGGGGTCACATGATTTGGTCATGAGCAGCATTACGCCCATGGCAATCATTACCAGCAGCCAAATCATGCCGGCACGCGGTCCGCGGCGCGGCATCAGCATTTTATTTTTCTGATCGTTTTTTTTATTTTCAAACTCACTCATCAGTGACCTCTGATAAAAATATGCGGCATCAAATGGTGACGCCGCGTTTGTTTCGTTGCAATGAAATTCCGACTCAGACTCCGGTCAAAACACGGAACGCCAGATAGACGACTACAATCCCCAGAACTATCGCAGCTGCGGTGATGAACATTTTGGTGGCATTTTGTTTCTTTTTCTCATTTTCCGCCAGCGGATTGAAGTTCACCAGCGTCTGGGTGGTCGCCGTATTGAGCGATGTATTGCCGATGTCAATAGTGTGAGTGGCCTGATTGTCACGGTCTTTGCCATCGCCGTCATCAAACAGCACCTCAACGTTGCCAAAGGTGATCAAGTCAGAGCTGACCAGAACTTTTTCAGTGACAGCTTCATTATTGACTCTGGTGCCGTTGGTGGAGTCGTTGTCACGGAGGATGTAACAGACGTTGCCGTTTTCATCCGCAGACTTAATAATGTCTGCATGGTGACCGGAAACACTGCCGTCCGGCAGACAGATGTCGGCAGTGTTGCGTCTGCCAATGCTCATTGTTTCCCGATCGATCTCAAAACTCTGACCGCGGAGCTTTTCGTACAAAACCGTGAATTTTGGATTTTTTGCCATAATTTTCAACCATGTGTTTGGAGGTATATAAATACATATATTTATCACTTAAGCAATATAACACCGGAACGTTGTTTTTGCAATCAAAAAAAACGTTTTTTTGCAATATTCCGCCGTAAAATTGATAAAATTTGCCTGAAATCAGGCGAACAGGTTGAAATTTCTGCTTTCAGACATTACATTTAATAGAAAAAGTAACAAAAAAGAGGAGATTTTTGGCAAGTGAGCGATTCAGTTACCCCGTTTTTTCATCGTGCTGACGGTGAATGTCCGGCGGTGGTTATTTGTATGAGTGGTACCGGCAGCAACGCTGAAGTGCTGCTGAAAAGTATTTCCGGCAAAATTGCATCATTCCGGGTGGCGGTGATTTTTACTGATAATCCGGATTGTGCGGCATCCCGTCTGGGCAAAGAATTCAATGTGCCGGTGGAGTGTTTGGATATCCGTAAATTTTACTCCGACAACGGAGAAGAGAATATCAAACTTGATTCGGATCGCAAACGGGAACTGCGGGAGCAATGGAGCGAAAAAGTTTGGCAGATCCTGCAGCCTTATCAGGTGGATTTCGCCATATTTGCCGGATTTGTCCCGCTGAATTCGCTGCCGGAAAAATTGCCGTGCCTGAATGTGCATCCCGGAGATTTGACCATTGAAACTGACGGCAAACGGCGCTATGTGGGATTGCATTACAAGCCGGTCGAACTGGCGCTCACTGACGGCAGAAAATATTTGCGCAGCAGTGTGATCATCGTGCAGAGTTTGAAAGACGGCGGGGACAATGAAGTGGATTCCGGCCCGTTGCTGGGGGTATCTGCTCCGGTGGCGGTCGATCTCGAAGGAAAAAGTGCTGAGCAGCTGAAAAATATCGCTGCTTCCCGCACTGCTCCGCCTTATAAAGACTGCTTACGGCAAATTGCGGAAAAAAACATTGAAACGTTGAAACGCTCCGGGGATCATGTAGTTCTGCCGGCGGTAACTGCGGTTTTTGCCGGGGGTAAATACGGATATGATGAGAATGGCAATCTCTATCTGGCTGATGATTCAGGCAAATGGAATCCCATCAAAACGGTGGAGTATGCTCCGGATGGCTCATCAAAAATAATTGCTCCGGAAAAAAAACAGAAACGCTCCCGGAATTTTTTGATGCGGTATCTCAAATATCTTTATGTCAAAATCATCCGCACTGACGGTTCACCGGATTATGCCGCCCGCGGTTGGGCTTTGGGAATGTTTATCGGGTGCGTGGTTCCGATTTTTTGCCAGCTGATAATAGCCATTCCGTTGTCTTTTGTGATCCGGGGATCCAAAATCGGTGCGGCACTGGGGACTTTTATCACCACGCCGGTAACGGCACCGTTTATCTACCCGGTCGTGATTTGGGTCGGGAATAAAGTCGTTCGCGGCAATCTTTCTGCAGAAGCGTCGCAGAAGTTGCTGGATGTCTTTAATGATCCGGCGCTCTCATTTACCGAAAAATGGGGAGCATTTGCTGATTTGGGGGCTGATTTGGCAATCGCTTTTTTTGCCGGCGGTCTGTTGTGGGCGGCGATCATGACCCCGTTGACCTATTTCGGAGTCCGCCATCTGGTAATCCGATATCGTAAAATCCGTGAAAAAATACTCAATAAAGCAAGGAAAACAGCATGACTCACCGAGAAGCGTGTATTGCATTGAACATGATCTCCGGCATCGGTTTTGTCAAGTACAAAGCGTTGATGCAGGAGTTCGGTTCCGCAGATGCAATACGCTCGGTTTCACGCAGTGATCTGCAGCAGGTCGAGGGCATCGGCAAAGTTCTGGCTGAACGGATCGTCAATTTTGACTGGGACGCCGAACTTTCCCGGGAGCTTGGCATCGCCGAACGGGGCGGTGTCAGGATCATCACCATTGATGATGATAATTATCCGGCCATCCTCAAAGAGTTATACGATCCGCCGCTGGTACTTTATGTTCGCGGCAAATTACCGAAAACCCCGGATCGTTCTCTGGCGGTCGTCGGCAGCCGCCGTATTTCTGCTTACGGCGAAAGAATGACCCGGCTGATTTGTGAAGAAGCTGCCGCCACCGGATTTACCGTTATTTCAGGTCTGGCGATCGGAACAGATACCATCGCTCATCAGACGATGGTGGATATGGCGGGCAAAACGATCGGTGTGCTTGGCGGTGGTTTGATGCACATGCATCCGCAGGAAAATATCAAACTTGCCCGGGCGATGGTTCAGGGCGGCGGTGCTGTGATCAGCGAATTTCCATTGGATTATCCGGTGTGCCGTACCAATTTCCCCCGGCGCAACCGGATCGTTGCCGGCTTGAGCCGGGCAACTCTGGTCATCGAAGCCGGTATGGAAAGCGGTGCGCTCATCACTGCCCGACTGGCTGCCGAGGCTGGTCGGGATGTCTTTGCCGTGCCGGGCCGGGTGGATAATCCGCAGGCGCAGGGATGCCACAAACTGATCAAAGAGGGTGCCGGACTGGTTGAGAATTTTGACGATATTCTTGAAGCGCTCTGCACCGGTCTGCCGCCGGGGCGCATGAATGCTGTTACCGGAGAAATCGTCGGCTCCGGCGAACTGGAGCCGGATTGCGCCGCAGTGTATAATCTGCTCAAAAACGGCGATGCCGATTTGGAGGAGCTATGTATGGCTACCGGCATGGAACCGGGTAAAATGCTGGCAATTCTGATGAATTTAGAGCTGAAACTTCTGATCGAGCGCGATGCCGAACATTACTACCATCTGATCGGCAGCCGTACCAACCGCCGCGGTCTTCATGAAGAATAACGCTTAACGCAATTTCAGCGTTGCCAGTGCCATCAGCGCAAAAATGCCGGACAATATCCAGAATCTGACCACAATTTGAGTTTCCGTCCAACCTTTGCGTTCAAAATGGTGATGTATCGGCGTGCAGAGAAAAATCCGTTTGCCGGTCATTTTGAAAGACGCCACCTGCATCATAACGGAAACGATTTCCATGACAAACACTCCGCCGATGAGCGCCAGAAGTAACTCCTGCCGGGTCAGCACCGCCAGCATCCCGACTGCACCGCCGAGCGCCAAACTGCCGGTATCGCCCATAAACATGGATGCCGGGTAACAGTTGTGCCACAGAAATCCGATACATCCGCCGCCGAGCGCAGCGGCAAAAACCACAGCTTCTTCGATACCGTTGATGTAAGGCAAATCCAGGTGTTGAGCAAAAATTTTATGTCCCATAAAATAGGTCAGAGCGGCGTAAGCCAGTGAGCAGAAAATCGTACATCCGGTGGCAAGACCATCTTTGCCGTCAGTTAAATTTACCGCATTGGCGGCGCCGACAATAATAATGGCGATCGAAAACACCGGGATCCACCACGCACCGGCAAAAAACGGTTGTTTGAAAAACGGAATGTAAAAACTGCTCATCAGTTCCCGCAGGGCAGGGCGACTCCACAGAAAAGCAAATACCGCACCGGCAATTATAAATTGACCGAGCAATTTCAATTTTCCCGGCAAGCCGTCACGACGCTGGCAGAAAACTTTGAGATAATCGTCAATAAAACCGATCAGCGCAAAGCACGCTGTCCCGATAATCAGCACCCAGCAAATGCCGTTGCTGCCGCTCCATTTGCTCCACAATATCGAGGAGATCAGCACTGCTCCGATCAATAAGATCCCACCCATGCAGGGAGTGCTGTTTTTTTTCTTGTCCAGCAATTCTTCCGGAATCAGCCCCTCATATCTGGCTGCGGCTCTGATGTTGAAATTGCGCAGCATCTGGGCAAAACGGCCGCCAAAAATCGCCACCAGCAGAAATGCTGTACCGGCAGCGCCGCCGGCGCGGAATGTAACATAGTCAAACAGACGGAACGGACCGAAGTAATCACTGAGTGCAGAGAGATAGTAAAGCATATTTTTTCCTTATTGTTTTGTCGTCTGTCTATTATAAATCCGGGGATAGAAAAAAGCAAGTACAAAACTGAAAAATCCGGCGGATTATTGAATAATTTTCAGGTTTACCGGCTGTTATATAAATTTAATAAAAAACTTAACTTTTGTAATTGATTTTTGTCTTTGATGCTGTATATTGAAAAGCAGACCGTTTGAGGAGTAATTATGAAGCCTCTCTGCCGGAAAATTCCGGCAGAGAGGAACGGTTGCCGCAAAAAAATACCGCCTCCGGATAACTTGATATCCGGAGGCGGCTGCTGTTTTTTAAGGCTTACTTGACGATATACGCTTTGCCGCCGTTGCGGGCGGATTTGTGGATCGCCAGGCAGGCGCGCAAGTTGCGCAAGCCATCTTCAGCATTCACCGGTTTGCCGTCGATGATCGACTGGGCGTGCTGGGTAATGATCTGCTGATAGATGTTCGGGAATTTGCGCGGACGCAACGGTTTGATACCATTGGCGCTTTCCAGTTCCAAACGGATGGCATACGGCTCATCTTTGTAACCGGAGAGCTGGAACATCGCACCGTAACTGCGGAGCACTGCAGCATCGCCGTAAATCTCGTAACCGAGGTTGGAGAGCGTGCCGATCAAACCGCCGCGGGATTCGGAAAAGGCGACTTTGAATGAGCCGACCTGACCGTTTTCCAGCGTGAATTTGATGTATGCGCCGTCTTCAGCTTTGATCGCCAGAGTTTTGGGCAGATAAACCGCCTGAACCTGTTTGATTTTGCTGTCGAACATGAATTCAGCCATGTAGATGCAGTGAGAGGCGACGTCACCGATGGGACCGCCCATTTCATCCACATTGTTGCAGCGCCACGAGGCAGCTTCAGCAGGATCCGCACCAAAGAGGAATTCCATGTGGAAGCAGCTGTCATTGATGTTGCCCAGCTTGCCGCCGGCAACATATTTGTGCGCCAACTGGTTGAAGGCATTGTAAACCATCATGTGGTCAATGGTCAGACTGAGACGTTTTTTCGCCGCCAGTTTGACCATGGCACTGGCATCGGCAACGCTGGTTGCCAACGGTTTTTCCGCCATGACGTGTTTACCGGCATTCAGTGCTTTGATCGCAATCGGAGCGTGGCTCAAGTTATTGGTGGCGACGTAGACGGCATCGATTTCGGGATCCGCAATGATGTCATCCATGGATTTGTACCATTTCAACCCCAACGCTTTGGCAGCGGCTTCCCGCGCCGGATTCATGTCGGTTGCACCGACAAGCTCGGCATTGGGAAGACCGTTGAAGCGGGATTTGTCGCAACCGAAGCCCTCTTTTGCGATGCGGTTTTCTGCGATGCCGCCGAAACCGATGATCGCATATTTGACTTTTTTCATTTGCAACTCCTGCTGAAAATTACTTCATGTAAGCTTCGGCGACTTTCTTGAATGCGGCGATATAAGCTTCGATGTGTTCAACTTCATAGGTCGGATGGGTGAAGAAGCTGATCGTGCGGTCAGTCATCCAATTCGCCATTTTGCAGTTGAATTTGGTGTAATCGATGTTGCGGGAACGCGGATCGTTGAACGGATAGCCGACGGTACCGAAACCTTTGCGGTCGGTGTAGGCCTGCTCTTTGTACATTTCCGGCCACAACACGCTGTAAACGGCGACGCCTTCAGCAGCCATAGCGGCGATGAACTGTTTGGTGTCGATACCGTCTTTGAGTTTTTCGGTATCGAGGACGAACGGAGCCCACCAGAAAGAGTTCTGACGTTCTTCAGTATCGACCGGAGCATATTTGACCAACGGATGATCTTTCAGTGCGGCGATCAGCATTTTGCCGTTGCGGACGCGGTTTTTGAGGTTCCAGTCGTCGAAACGTTCCAGTTCGCACAGACCGATCTGGCTCTGGATCTCAGTCATACGGAAGTTGAAACCGACGCGACGGTGGATGTAGAGCTGTTTGCCCTCCATTTCCAACAGGTTGAGTTTGGCTTTGACGTCATAGCCATGGTCGCGGAAAGAACGGCATTCCCAGGCGAGATCATCGTCATTGGTGACGACCATACCGCCTTCACCACCGGTGGTGAAATGTTTGCTCTGGCAGAAGCTGAAGCAGCCGACCGTACCGATGGTACCGGCTTTTTTGCCTTTGTAGATACCGCCGAAGCACTGGGCGCAGTCTTCAACCACATAGAGGTTGTGTTTTTTGGCGATGTCCATGATCGGATCCATGTCAGCGACCATACCGTAGAGGTGGACGACGACGATCGCTTTGGTGCGTTCGGTGATCGCAGCTTCGATTTTGCTCGGGTCGATCAGGTGGTCAGTGCCGACGTCAACGAACACCGGCAGGGCACCGGCCTGCAGAGCGCAGAAACTGGAAGCGATAAAGCTGTAGCTGGTGCAGATAACTTCATCGCCGGGGCCGACGCCCAGACTGGCAAGAGCAGTGTGCAGAGCGCAGGTACCGTTGGCAACGCTGATGGCGTTGTTGACGCCGAGCCATTTCGCCCATGCTTTTTCGAATTCCATACCGATTTTGCCGGTCCAGTAGTTGACTTTGCCGGATTTCAGAATGTCGGTGACTTTGTCATAGACTTTCTAGATCGG
>SUVU01000151.1 GCA_015061865.1 Lentisphaerota bacterium | reverse complement strand
TTTTGCGCCGAGTACGGTGCGGGAGTGTACTACCGTACTCGACCGTACCGGCACAGAAGCAAGGCGCGAAAGTGCCCGCGATGCGCCACCGACGGTTAGATTTTATCACAACAAATGGGACAATAATTAACAATAAGGTAATAATAATGAGTCAGAGTGCCAAACTTGCCTGGCGCCGGGAAGATACTCCGGACGAAATCGCCGCTGCATTGCGGGTGTTGGAAAACGAATACCCGATCTCTGAAGGCGGCAGAGGCTTGAAAGTGACGTTCAAAAAAGTTTCCGGCGAAGCCACCTCCACGGCGGTGAAGCGCAACCGGGGCGGAGTTACGATCGAATACACCAATCTCGCCGCCGCATTGCGCGGGGTCGGCAGTGCTTTGGCAAAACTCGATGGCGAAGAGCATACTCCGTTTGAAAAACTTGGCATCATGCTGGATCTCTCCCGCAACATGGTCATGCGGGTGGAGCAGCTGAAAAAATTTCTGCGGCGTCTGGCTTTGTGCGGCTGCAATGAGTTATGTCTTTATTGCGAAGATACTTATGAGCTGGATGATGAACCGTTTTTCGGAGCATTCCGTGCGCCTTATACTCTGGAGGAAATCAAAGAGATCGACAGTTACGCCGCCAGTTTGGGCGTCGAAGTGATCGCCTGTATTCAGACTCTGGGACATATGGAGCAGGTGCTGCAGCACAAATATTATGCCGGAATCATGGATACGGAACGGATCATGATGGTCGATGATCCGGCAACGGAAAAATTGATCGGCAAAATGCTGGATTTCTGGAGCGAAGCATTGACCAGCCGCCGGATCCATGTCGGCATGGATGAAGCCCACGGCCTGGGCAGGGGCAGACATCAGACCCTGCATGGTGCTGAACCGGAATCTGAATTGATGGTGCGCCATTTGCAGAAAGTTTCGGAAATGTGTGCAGATCGCGATTTGAAACCGATGATCTGGTCGGATATGTTTTTCCGCATGACCAACGATGCGCACGAGTATTATGACTTTACCTCGCCGTTCCCCGCTGCGGTGAAACGCAATATGGATAAAAATGTCCAGCTGGTGTACTGGGATTATTACCACCGCAACGCCGCAGATTACCGTAAAATGATCGCCCGTCACCGGGAATTGGGCAAAGAACCGGTTATGGCATCCGGAATTTGGACGTGGAGCAGATTGTGGTATGATCATAATTTGACGATGGAAACTGCCATCCCGTGCATTGATGCCTGCCGTCAGGAAAATATCCGGGAACTTTTCTTTACGATGTGGGGTGACGACGGAGCGTATTGCAATTATGATTCTTCATTGGCAGGCATTGTCCGGTGTGCTGATCTGGCATTCGGCTGCCGGGATGAGAACGATACTGCCGAAAGATTTGCCGCAGTCTGTCATGCGGATTATGCGGTATGTGTGGCGGCGGGCGGTATGCACAGCCGGATCGAGAATCCCAATGGGGAAGCAGTGCATTTGTATCCATCCATGATTTTGTGGGATGATCCGCTGTTGGGGATATATTTTGACAACTGCAAACGGGTGAATCCGGAATTTGATCTCAATTATCTGGATGAATTGGATGATATTCTCTGCCGGATCATGCCGGCTGCGGAAGAAAATGCCGCCGGAGATATCGGCTATGCCGTGGAAGTTATCAAATTTCTGATCAAAAAACTGGAATTGCGCGGCGCATTGGAAGCTGCTTACGATCACGGCGACCGTCTGGCACTGCGGGAACTGGCGGTGACGACGATCCCGGCAGCTATGGCAACATTGAGCGAATTGGATGCGGCATTCCGGCGCAACTGGCTGGCGGGAGCAAAAGCTCACGGTTTGGAGCGTATCCAGATCCGCAATGCCGGTCAGATGGCACGGCTGGAGGAGTTGGCGCTCCGCATCCGGGAATATCTGGACGGTACGATCGAGCGTATCGAAGAACTGGATGAGCGTATCCCGCAATCCGTTCCTTATGAACCGATGAATTATTACAAACGGGTCGCAGGTGGATCATGGTGGATTTGAGTTTGATTGCCGTGGCAGAAAAATATTTTGCTGCGGTGCCGGGTGAAAAAATCATTATTTCTGCTGATGTTTTGCAGGATCTGCCGGCTTGCTGTCATGGCAAAACGGTGGTGTTTTCCGGAACGCATTATGCGGATAAATTCCGGAATGCCGGTTATCAGGTGTGGTGCGGCGTTGAGGCGGAACCTGCCGTGGAAACGGTGGAGTTGATGGCGGCATATTTGCGTGATGAGCAGCCGGATACGGTCGTCGCCGTCGGCGGCGGCAGTGTGCTGGATGCGGCAAAAGCGGCATTGCTGATGTATGAAACCAATTGGCAGTTGAACGACTTGTTCGGAGTCAATAAATGGAGCAGTGCCAATCCCGGAAAGATTTTGAAACGTCTGGTTGCAATTCCGACCACCAGCGGAACCGGTTCCGAGGCGACGCCTTATTCCAATATCGTTTCGCACTCTGCCGGAGTGAAAAAATTGATCGTGGAAGTCGCCAGTATTCCGGAATATGCGATAATTTCGCCGGAATTGACCGGGACGATGCCGGAAAAATTGACCCGGGCTACCGGATGTGATGCTTTGGCACATTTGATCGAAGGTTTCCTCAATGTCGGAGCCGACGGCAAACACTCTGAAGCCAATGCGTGGGCAAAATGCGGTATCGCATTGGTGGTGAAAAATCTGCCGGCGGCGATGAAAGGGGATGAAGCGGCACGGCGGGCAATGGCTTATGCCTCACTGCTCGGCGGCATGACGATCCGTTTCAAATCCACCGGCTTGCCGCATTTGTGCAGTTTTTCGTGGTACGGCAGGATCGCTCACGGCGATGCCGTGGCGGTATTGCTGCCGGAGTGCTGGAGATATTATCTTGCCAATCCGGCGGTGGCAGCCCGGACGATGGAGCTGGCTGAAATTTTTCCGGGTTCAACTCCGGAAGAGGTGATCGGTGCTTATGAAAGTTTTCTGGATGAGGTCGGCATGCCCGGCGGTTTGTCCGCCTGGGACGGCATCAACGCTGAATTGGTGGAAAAAACCGCCCGCAGTGGTGCTGAAAACAAAATGAAACTGGAACTCGCTCCTCAACCGGTGCCATTGGATAAAAGTTATGAGATTTTGAAAGCTATATTGAAACTCAGTTTGTAATTTTAAGGAGAATGAAAGATGATTTATGTGATCGCCCGCATGGAACTGAATGATAATTGTCTGGCGGCAATGCAGCAGTTGCTGGCTCGTACCGTGCCGCAGGTGCTGGCAGAAGAGGGGTGTTTGCAGTACACGCCCTGCGTTGATGTTGATGAGGAGACCAAAGAGCAGTTTATCACGATCGTCGAAGCGTGGTCTTCACGGGAAACTCATAAAGCGCATCTGGCAACAGCTCACATGGCGGAGTTCCGGGAGGCGGCGGGTAAATTACGCAAAAACAGCGTGGTCAAAATCGTTGCTCCGCTGAATTAACAATTATTGTTCCATTTGTTGTGATAAAATCTAACCGTCCGTCTTCGTTGCACTACGCCGTGACAAATCGGTGGCGCATCGCGGGTGCAATCAAATCGTTTTATGTTTTTGACCAATCATAATGTAAGTGATATATTCTATGTGTCGCCATAAAATGTGTTCATTCGGTCTTGTATGTATGTTTCACAAAATTTGGGACATTACCAATTAACATAAAAATTCATTTTTTTCCGGCAGTACGTTTCGTTTTTGAAGCGTACTGCTTTTTTTTGCGGACATTTTTCAATTGTCATCTTGACAAAAGGGAGGGGAATGACTATATTTTAAACAAATGCCGATTAACGTGAACAAAATAAGCAGAAGCGGAGTTTTTTATGCCACGCGCTACTTTGGAGGATGAGATCGGAAGAG
>SUVU01000027.1 GCA_015061865.1 Lentisphaerota bacterium | reverse complement strand
ATGCAAAAATGGGACTGCTCTCTGTGGATGGGTTGCCTTCGCTGGCGCTCAGGCTCGTCGGACTGAAGTCCGACGTCGAGTCCCATTACGATATTAGACGGAAATCAAGTGACAGCTTGAAAAATTTATTTTTCCACTGGCACTTTGGATTTTTACGGCAGACATTTTTGCGGTATGCAAAAATGGGACTGCTCTCTGCGGATGGGTTGCCTTCGCTGCCGCTCAGGCTCGTCGGACTGAAGTCCGACGTCGAGTCCCATTACGATATTAGACGAAAATCAAGTGACTGCTTGAAAAATTTATTTTTACGCTGACACTTTGGATTTTTACGGCAGACATTTTTGCGGTATGCAAAAATGGGACTGCTCTCTGCGGATGGGTTGCCTTCGCTGCCGCTCAGGCTCGTCGGACTGAAGTCCGACGTCGAGTCCCATTACGATATTAGACGGAAAGCAAGTGACTGCTTGAAAAATAAATTTTTCCACTGACACTTTGGATTTTTACGGCAGACATTTTTGCGGTATGCAAAAATGGGACTGCTCTCTGCGGATGGGTTGCCTTCGCTGGCGCTCAGGCTCGTCGGACTGAAGTCCGACGTCGAGTCCCATTGGAGATGCCATTTTTTTGCTCAAATTTCTGAATCTTCCCCATTTTCCCCGTTTTCGTTGCCTTTGGGATATTTCAATGCTATATTGTGCCATGATCTGCCAAAACAGGTTATGTATTGATGAAAAAGGAACAAAAACGGATTTCCAAACGGATGAAAGAACTTCGCGGCAAACTTCGTAAAAAAGCTAAAGGCGGCAACTACTACCGTCTGACGATCACTAATGGTGTTCGCAAGGAATTTGCTCTGAAAACAACAGATGAAGCGGAAGCTATTCAAATTAAAATATTTTGATAAAGACGATAGTGTTAATGATACCAAGTTTGTGGCAGACGTGTCTATGACCGGTGAATTCGCATTAACGCGGATGGAAAATTACTTAAATTATGCAGATGCGTATCATTCAAGAAATAAAAATGGTTTGGCAGAGTACGCATTTTATATCGAATCTCCAAACAAAGGAAATAGTAATTCTATTCAAAATACTTTACTCATCTTGTCTGGAATATCAATTCCCTTACCTGAAAATTTTTCTTGTCATGGATATGATCGTGTAATAGACAGTTCGTTTTTCCGTAGAACCAATGTCGCCGAGTAATTATTGTAATAATAAAAATGATTGGATCAAATATGATGAACTTTTTACTTGCTTTAATTTTCATATCAACATTTTTTATGTGCGGATGTGTCAGCCCAACACTGAAATCACAAGATTACAAAGCAGAGCTTGATGCATATAAACGACAGAATATGGTCTATGTTGATTCAGTATTAAATCTTCAAGGGCAAGCTGATAATGGAAGCCGATACAGAGAAATTGTTAAAAATCTAATTTCATATCATGTAAAAGATGATTTCATCTTTGCCTGCGATGCTATATTACGGATAATGGATGCCCAAAGGGATAATAATTTTTCAAACACAACAGAGGCAATGGTTTATGCAATCGCATATGGCATAAACATTAACAGCGGGATCAAGAGCTGTTATATCTCCCCTCTGTTAAAGTTCAATCTGAATTTTAACAAACCAGAAAATATTACTATCGACAATTTAGAATTGTTGGATCCTCCGGAATTTCCATTAACTTGCAGACAATGTATTCACGAAATAAAATGGTTCCCGATTCCCAAATATAACACAAAGCATGTGCCGGAAGCTGCAAAATTTTTCCCTCTTGTAAAACTCAAGCAAATAAAGTTGATGGCAAAACAAAATGATTTTAGTTTACAATG
The DNA here is from genome assembly GCA_015061865.1 of Lentisphaerota bacterium. Taxonomy (GTDB): domain Bacteria; phylum Verrucomicrobiota; class Lentisphaeria; order Victivallales; family Victivallaceae; genus UBA1784. Next base: position 21,269 of record SUVU01000027.1, on the reverse strand, counting down.
TAAATTTTTATTTCAGATTTTCAATCGGGGAGTTGGCTGCCTGCATCAAGCTGTCAACAAAACAGTGATAGTCAAATCTTCCAGAAATGAATTTGATTTCATCACTCAGCAGGAATATCGCGGAGCGTCTCTAAAGATGTTGTCAAATGCAGAAATTGTGTTTGAAACAAATTTATTTAATATTGATAAAAATCAGTGAAGTCGGAGAAACGGCATCATTCGTCGGAAATTCATATGGGCACTTGGTGCCATTCTATGAATCCATATGTAGATTATGGTATTATAATTAAATTATTCGTTTCACTCAGAGATATTTATATGATAAGATTGTTACTAACGATAATATTTTTATTCCCTCTGTTCCTTACTGCGGAAACAATCGTTGTCAAGACGAAAGCTGCGCAGAACAGGAATGCGGTGTTTCAGTACCGTGTTCCCAGAGGGTATGACAAGAATCGGCGGGAGATGTATCGGGTACTGGTGATTTTCGGCGGCAGGTTAGTATAAATTTTTCAATGTTTTTCAGAATGGGTAGTTGACAAATTTTATGTTATGGTTTGTTTTCTTGAAAAGAAAGGAAATCTGAAATGACGCGAACCGTTACACAAATTTGTACTTTGTTTCTTTTGGTAGTACTGGCAGTTCCGGCATTTGCGGGAAAGTTTCTTGCAGATATAGAGTATTTCTATGCCGATGATGGGACATTGATCGGCAAAGCATTTAACGGCAAGCGGGTAAATTTTGAATACGACTTGCGCGGTCAGCTGCTGGCAGTTAGGGATATTTCCGGCGGGATCTGCAGTTGGAAGATGATGTCCCGTTTATCGCCGGTGACATGGCATCATTTTACCGCGACGATATCAAAGAAAACATCGGCATCGTGGATCAGGCATTGGAAACTTTTGCCCAGGAAGAGCCATCATTCCATTATATTACCACCAAAGATATGACTCACCGGGGCGATAATCTGCATTTTGACACGGATTCACTGCACAAACTCGGAGAACGTTATTTCAACGCGTATCAGCAATTCGCCGAAAAGCACTCCAAATAAGCCAGCTGCCAGAAATCTGTATTCGCCACGGTGACATTTTCAAACCCACAACATGATAAAATAATTATGAAAATAATTGCAACAATCGCTCTGTTTCTTACAGCTCTGATCTGGGGTGTCTCCTACTCGGCACAGGCGGCAGCAAATGAATTTTTGCAGCCGCTGGTTTTCGTCTGTCTGCGCTATCTGATCGGGACGTTTCTGGTACTCATCCCCGCATTTGCCATCCACCGGAAACTGCCGGATAAACGACTTATTACCGGCGGCATTGCCTGCGGCATCTGCCTTGCCGGGGGCGAAATCCTCCAGCAATTCGGCTTGCTTTACACTTCCGCCGGCAAAACCGGTTTTCTGACGGCGCTGTATGTGGTGATGATCCCCGTGATCGCCTTTGCCCGGGAACGCAAATTTCAATGGCGCATCTGGAGTGCGGCGGCGTTGTCGGTGATCGGCTCCTATTTGCTCTGCGCCGCAGACATGAATGGCAAACTCAATATCGGCGACATACTGGTACTGCTCTGTGCGGTATGTTTCGCATTTCAATTTATCGCCATCGCCGAATTTGCGCCCAAAGCTGAACCGCTGATGCTTTCCGGTATCCAATTTTTCACCGTCGCCGTGATTTCCGGCATTACCGCACTGGTCTCCGGGGAAACGTGGCACTGGCAAAACATCACTGCCGGATACATCCCGCTGCTCTACTGCGGCGTGATCGCCATCGGCATTGCCTGTACGGTGCAGATCGCCGCCCAGAAATTTGTCGCTCCGGCGACCTCGTCCATCATTTTAAGCACCGCTTCAGTATTCGCCATTCTCGGCGGCTGGCTCTGGCACGGCGAAACCTACTCGCTCCGTGACCTTTCCGGTTGCGCCATCATCCTGCTGGCGGTCATCCTCGTCCAACTGCCGCACTCCCAAGCCGAAAAATAAGTCCACCCCCTGCCGTTTTTTAATTTCCGGCGATTTGTGCTATAAATTTTCAGTTTTGTGCAAGATTTTTACTGAAAAGTGTTGTATACTATGTAACAGAAAGTCATATTTTATTTTTATAACCGGGAGAAAAAAAATGAAAATTCAAACTTTGCTGTTGACCTGCATTGCGGCTCTTTCTTTGAATGCCGGAGAAAATCTGCTTAATACCGTGCCGTGGCGCATTGCCGCCACCAACGGCGGTAAAATGACTGTTGCCAAAAACGGAGATGTCACCATTGTGGAGCGCACCACCGCCGACGGCAGCACGATCTACCTGCCGCGCCGGGACTTCCCGATCGTTCCCGGCAAAACTTATGAAGCTGCCATCCGCTTCAAATCTCTCATCCCCGGAGCCAAAGCTGCCGTCATGGTGCAGACCAATGACCCCACCCGCCGTCCTTTTCCCAATTCCGGTCAGAAAGAATTCCGCAACTTTGGAACCGCTTCAGTGCGCCTGACCGCCCGCAACACAGAAAAAACCATCCGGGTGATGCTCACCATGGCTGCCCCCGGCAAAATCGCCGTGCAAAGTGTCGAACTTAACGAAATCACTCCGGAAGCGGCTCTGCTCCCCAATCCCACAGTCAAATGGGGTTACCGGGTGCGTGGCGGCGCCACCGGTAAAGTCGTTTACCACGCTGATAAATCCATCACCCTCAACCGCACCAACACCGCCGGTCAGGTGCTGATCGTCAACGATTCCCCGGTTGAATTGGTGCCGGGAAATGAATACACCGTCAACATGGCGCTTGCCGCCGGCAAAGCTCCGGTATCTGCCCGGATGGTACTGCAATTCCCCGGCAGCAGGCGGCGCGCCCAGATCGTACCGGTGAAACTTGCCCCCGGCGCCGCCGGCAGTGCCAAATTCAAATTCACCGCCAATAAGGATGAAAAACTGATAAAAATCCACCTCTATCTGGATTCAACCGGCAGCGTGCAAGTCAAAAAAATTGACTTGTCAAAAAAAAAATCTGACCCGGTAACTTCCCGTCCCGCGCTGAAAAATCTGAACTGTGACGGCAAAACTCTGCTCAAATATTTTGCTCCGGTTCAGCTGCTGCGCCGCTATGATTCCCCGTTCCCCGATGCCGAGGTGCGGGCATACACCGGCGGCTTTATCTGTCAGAATGTCAACGTCCCTGCCGCCGGAGTCAAAGTTATCGAAGCAGACTTCCGGGCGTGCGGTCAGGGCGGTGCGCTCCGGCTGGATTTCGTAACTGAATACGACGGGAAACGGCATCGTTCGTTCCGGACGGCGTCGGTGGTGCCGGACGGGGAATTTCACGCCGTGCGCTTTCCGGTGGCACTCGACCCGATTTGGAAAGGCACGCTGCGGGAATTGCAGCTCTCCTGGCAGAGTCTCCGTGAACCCGGCAGGATCTCATTTGGTGCCATGCGCAGTTTGAGCGATGCCAATGTGATCGCCAATGCCGCCAAAATCTTTCAAACCGGCTCGCTTGATGCGGAATACATCCTGCCGCGCGGCATTTACCGTTTTACCCGGCGCAGCGGCAACGCTCCGGAATACACATTGGAATTCTTTGACCGCAAGGGCAAAAAAATCGGTTCTGAAACCCTGCAAGCCGGGGAAAAATCCAAACGCTTCACCGCCCCGGAAATGCTGGTGTCAGCCCGTTTGACCACACCGGCAAAATCCGGCGGCGAACCGCTGGTCGAATTACTCGAACTGCCGGAACTGGACAAATCCATCTTTTCGTGGCGCGGCAAATGGATCTGGAGCCGCAGCGGTTCCGGCCCTGACCGGCAGAGCGTCCGTTTTGAAAAAACCATCACTCTGACCGATGCCCCGGCTGAAGCAGTGATCGCCGGAACCGGGGATGATGCGTTGACGGTGATCGTCAACGGCAAAAAATTTCCGGTCACAGATAACTGGACGGCGCCGCAGCTGGTCGATTTGACCGGAGCGATGAAAAAAGGCGAAAATACCATCCAGCTGGAAGTTTTCAACCACAGCGCATGGGGCGGCGTGATCGCCGACTTTTATGTGCGGGAAAACAACGGTAGAGAGTGGTATTTCGCCACGGATGATTCCTGGCGCTGTTCCGAAAATCCTTCCGGTAAAATCAATGAAAAAGTCCACGTCGTCGGCGCCGTCCCGGTGTCGCCGTGGGGCAGCCGCTTCGGTTTCTGCTACGCCGGAGCGCGGGGCAAATTGCAGCTCAAGCCGGTGCGGGAAGCCGTTTGGGAGGCACAAATTCTCGCTGTCCCGCCGGTAACGACTGATAAATTTGATTTTCTGGTCACCCTGCCCGACAACTCCAAACTTGCCGTCGTCGGCACCGTCACCCCCGGCAGTGACCGTTGGAAAGCCGGTGAAAAAATCGAACTTGCCGTCAAATTGCCGGAACTCTCCTCCCCGACCGGCGGTATGGGCAAAATCAATTTCAACTCTCCGCTGCTGCAAACTGCCGGTGATGCCGCTGTCATCACCATTCCCGCCCGCCGGAAACAGCCGATCTCCACATTAAAAATCGTCAACACCGGCAAACGCCCGTACTTCATTTTGAACGGCAAAAAAGAGTTCCCGTTTTACTTTATTCTGCCCAACACCTTTATCAATCAGCCCGGCCGCATGGGTTATCTGGTACGCAATACCCGCAAATCCGGCTGTGCCATCGCCCGGCTGACCTTCGGGCTGCGCCATGCGTGGCTTGCCGACGGACAATGGGACTTCTCGGCGCTCGACCGGGCGCTGACCGAGATCGCCAATATCGACCCGGAACTTAAAATCATTCTCAGCGTGCCGTGCTATCTGCCGGAGTGGTATCTGAAAAAAAATCCCGATGCCGCCATCGCCTTTTTCAGCACCAAAAAACGTTCCAACGAGGACGCCCACTCCATCGCTTCGGCAAAATATCAGGCGGCAATGGCTGAATTTTTCACCCGGCTGAAAACTTTTCTGGAAAATTCCGCCCACCACAACCGGATCGTCGGCATCTCCCCGGTGGACGGCGTGACCAACGAATGGCTCTGGGCGCACGGCCGCGGTCATGGCAAACGGATGTTCAGCGGCTGGGAGCAGGCCAGTCTGGATGCTTACCGCCAATATCTGCGCCGCATTTACGGCAATGATCCGGCAAAACTTGCCGCCGCATGGAAAAAACCGGGCGTGGATTTTGACAATGCCCTCCCCCCTGCCCCCGGCCGCATCGACCACGCTTCCGTGGGAGATATGCTTGACCCGCAGCAGGATAAAGATATCATCGACTGGTCGGATTTCCGCAACGAATGTCTTGCCAACGCCTTTATTTCCATGTGCCGCATGGGTAAAAATGTCGGCGGCAACCAGTGGATCGCCGGAGCATATTACGGCTATATCAATATGCTCAGCTGGATGCACAATTACCTTCAGGACAGCGGTCACATGCGGATCGCCGAAGTTTCCCGTTCGCCGCACGTCGATTATGTGATCGGGCCCACCCATTACCACTGGCGCACGCTGGGCAATGGCGACGGATTGATGCAGCCTGCCGAAAGTTTCTCCGCCCACGGCACCGCCGTCGTCGCCGAACTTGATTTGCGCACCTACACCGAACCCAACGAGTACGAGACCCGCAACGGCAGAATGTCCACCCCCGAAATGTCCGTCTCCTCCATTGACCGCACGATGGGGATGCTTTTCGCCCGCGGCTGTGCCGGACACTGGCTGGAAATGTACGACCGCTGGTTCCGGGAACCGATGCTGCTGGATCTGCTTAAATCCTACCGTGATCTCTACATGTCATTGCCGGAAAATCCCGCCGGAACGGTCAAGCGGGATGTCTGTATCGTCAGCGATCAGCGCAGCACGGCATTTGTCCGCACCAACCACGCCAACGGCATCCACGTCATGCTGATCGCCGAATTCATGCGCCGGATCCCTGAAGCCGGAGTCGGGATCAACCACATCATCACGCCGGATCTGCTGGAAGCCGGACGCATTGAACCCCAGAAACTTTATATCATCACCAATTTGTTTGCCCTCAGCGCCGCCGACCGTCAGGCGATGCTGAAACGGTTTGAAAAAGAGTGCGCCACGGTGTTGTGGCTCTACGCTCCGGGCGTAAGTTTCCCCGACCGGGGACCGGATGCCAAATTTGCTTCAGAATTACTCGGTATCACGCTGGCAATGGATACTGATGTCAAAGATCAGCAAATCACCTTTGCCGATCCGGAAAAGTGGGGCGTCAAAAACTTTCACAGCCGGGTAAAACTGGCGCCGTGGTTTACCGCAGTTTCCGGTTTCGACGAGGTGATCGCCCGGACAGCAGACGGCAAACCGGCATTGGTCAAATGGCAGCGTAACGGAGTGACCAATTACTTCTGTACCATTCCCAATCCGCCGCCGGCAGTGCTGCGCCGCATCGCCGCTGAAGCCGGAGCCAAAGTCTGGCTCGATACCGGCGACCCAGTCTGGGCCGGCAATGATTTCATTACTGTCCACGCCCGCACCGGCGGCAAAAAACAGCTTGCCATTCCCGCCGGAATGACCGCCCGCAGTGTGATCGGCCCCGATATGGGTACGCTCCGCACCGGAGAATCATTTACTGCAAAACCGGGACGTACTTACGGGTTCATTGTCACCAAAGAATGATTTTTATATCATTTTTTGTAAACGTTATGTTCCCGATAAGAGGAGATATTCAGGAACAGAGCTATCCATAAAAAAAGAAAGCAGGTGTTGTAATCTCGCGGCGACACGACGTACAATAAGCTCAAAAGAGAGCCCGATGCAAATATTGTTCCGAGAAAAACCTGCTTTCTGGCGTTGAATATATATCAATGGGCAACTTTTTTCAAGAGTATTTCTGAAAAAAAGTCGTTGAAAGGTTGAAAAATCCTCCTGCCGGGGTTATTTTTCTTACCGTAAAACCAATTATTTTTCACCACAGGAATACTTATCATGACTGAAGTAAAAATCGTAATGCTTGAAAATTGTCAGGATCTTTTCCCCGCCAAAGCCCACTGCGACGATGCCGCATTTGACCTGCGCTCCAGAGTGGATATGGAACTGCCGCCGGGACGCAGTACGCTGGTGCCGGCGGGGTTCTGCATGGAACTGCCGGTGGGATTTGAAGCCCAGATCCGCCCCCGCAGCGGTCTGGCGCTGAAACATGACATCATGCTGACCAATTCCCCCGGCACGATCGATGCCGGTTACCGGGGCGAAGTCGGGATCATTATGTTCAATGCCGGAACCCAACCTTTCCCGGTCAAACGGGGCGACCGCATCGCCCAGATGGTGATTTGTCAACTTCCCGAAGTGACGTTGACCGCCGCAGTTTCGCTCTCGGAAACCGGCCGCGGCACCGGAGGCTTCGGCAGCAGCGGTAAAAACTGAAATTCCGGCGGAAAATCCTTGTAAAATCACCCCGCAGGGATTATATTTACTGGATGTTTATTCAAAGCCAAAACAGGAGCAGTATACCATGAAAGCAGTTATCAGCGTTACCGGAAAAGATGCATGCGGGATCATTGCCAAAGTCAGTGCCGTCTGCGCCGCCGATCAAATCAATATTCTCGATATTTCCCAAACTGTTTTGCAGGATTATTTCTCCATGATCATGCTCGTGGATATCGACAAAATCAATGTGCCGTTTACCGATTTTGTGGATCAGATGACCGAACTGGGCAAAGCAAACCATCTGGAGATCCACACCATGCATGAAGATATTTTCAATGCCATGCACCGGATTTGAGCAGGAGAGTGAACCATGCCGAACCGCAATGATATTTTTGAAACTATCAATATGATCCGGGAAGAGTGCCTGGACATCCGTACCATCACCATGGGCATCTCTCTTTTTGACTGCCAGTGCGACGATGAGAAACGCCTGTGCAGCAAAATTTATGACAAAGTGATGTTTCACGCCAAAAACCTCGTTGCCACCGGGGAAAATATTGAAAAAGAATACGGTATTCCCATTATCAACAAACGGGTCTCGGTGACTCCGGTTTCGCTGATGTGCGGCGGAGTTTCCCGCGACGGAGCATTGCAGATCGCCCGGACGCTCGATAAAGCCGCCCATGAACTGGGCATCAACTTCATCGGCGGTTACAGCGCATTGGTGCAGAAAGGTTTCACCAACGGCGCCCGCACTCTCGTCGAAGCGATCCCCGAAGCTCTGGCAACGACCGAAAGATTGTGTTCCTCGGTCAACGTCGGTTCAACTAAAGCCGGGATCAACATGGATGCCGTGGCTTTGATGGGCAAAATCATCCGGCAGGCGGCAGATTTGACCGCCGACCGCAGTGCGATCGGCTGCGCCAAACTGGTGGTGTTTGCCAATGTCCCCGAAGACAACCCGTTTATGGCAGGAGCATTTCACGGCATCGGCGAACCGGAAACGGGCATCAATGTCGGCGTGTCCGGTCCGGGCGTGGTGGCATCGGCGATCCGCCGTGCCGGGGATTGCAATCTGACCGAAGTGGCGGAAACGATCAAACGTACCGCCTTCAAAATCACCCGGGTGGGACAATTGGTGGCAAAAGTCGCCAGCGAACGGCTCAATGTGCCTTTCGGCATCGTTGACCTCTCACTTGCCCCTACCCCGGCGATCGGCGACTCGGTGGCGTATATTCTGGAATCCATCGGCTTGGAAAAATGCGGCTGTCACGGAACTACTGCCGCTTTGGCAATGCTCAATGATGCGGTAAAAAAAGGCGGCGTGATGGCATCCAGTCACGTCGGCGGACTTTCCGGCGCATTCATCCCGGTTTCTGAAGATGCCGGTATGATCGCCGCCGCCAAATGCGGAGCATTGAGTCTGGATAAACTTGAAGCGATGACCGCCGTCTGTTCGGTCGGACTGGATATGATCGCCATTCCGGGTGATACTTCAGCTGAAATCATCTCCGGCATCATCGCCGATGAAATCGCGATCGGCGTGGTCAATACCAAAACCACCGCCGTCCGCCTCATTCCCGCCGGAAAAGCCGGCGATATGATCTGTTTCGGCGGTTTGCTCGGTGAAGCTCCGGTCATCCCCGTTTCGCCATATTCTCCGGCCAAAATGATCCATCGCGGCGGCAGGATCCCGGCTCCGCTGCAGAGTTTGAAAAACTGAGAGGAGCCGAAACATGCCTGCTGATTTTGTTCATCTGCATTTACACACCCATTACAGTATGCTGGACGGGGCATGTACCGCTGCCGGTCTGATCCCGATGGCAAAAGAGTTTGAAATGCCCGGTATCGCCATCACCGACCACGGTTACATGGGCGGCACGGAGGAGTTCCATAAAAAACTCACTGCCGAAAAACTCACCCCGATCATCGGCGTTGAAGCCTACGTTTCCCCGACCACCCGGCAGGATCGCAACCCGGCGGTGGATTTTATCAAAGGCTTCCACCTCGTACTGCTGGCAGAAAATCAGAAAGGTTATCACAACCTCTGCAAAATCATGAGCGAATCCTGGCGCACGGGACTGTATTACAAAGCCCGGTGTGACAAGCAGCTGCTCGCTCAATACCACGAGGGCATCATCGCTCTCTCCGCCTGTATCGCCGGGGAAATTCCCCGCAAACTCTATCAGGGCGACATGGCAGGGGCGGAGAAATCTCTGGACGATTACGTCAATATTTTCGGGCAGGAAAACTTTTTCATCGAGCTGATGGATCACAATATGGCGGAGGAAAAAGAGGTCAATCCCAAACTGATCGAACTCGCCCGCCGCAAAAATATCCAGCTGGTCGCCACCAACGACGTCCACTACATGCGCCGTGAAGATGCCGAGGCCCACGAGATCATGCTCTGCATCCAGACCGGCGGCAAAATGAATGAAGAAAATCACTTCCGTTTTCCGGGACCGGATTTTTACTTCAAATCCCCGGCAGAAATGCGGCAGATTTTCCGTGATGTCCCGGAAGCACTGGATAATACCGTTAAAATCTGCGAGCGCTGCGCCGCTGATCCGGTCAAATTTGATTACAAAACCAACCACTATCCGGTCTTTTATATGCCCAACGGCAAAGAAGCCGACCGCAAAGTCCTCTTTGACGTCTGCTGTTCCAATTTGCCCATGCGGTATGATTTCACCTATACCGAGGGTGCGGAACTGACCGAAAAACAGCAGCAGATCATGGATCGTCTCAATTACGAACTCAACGTCATTGAGAAAACCGGGTTCTGCAGTTACTTTATGGTGGTTTCCGACTTTATCCGCTGGGGCAAAGAACACGGCATCCCCGTCGGACCGGGCCGTGGTTCAGGTGCCGGCAGTGTGGTGGCGTATTTAATGCTGATCACCGACATCGACCCGCTGCGGTACGAACTGCTCTTTGAGCGTTTTCTCAACCCGGAACGGGTCAGCCCGCCGGACTTTGATATCGACTTCTGCGAAAAACGGCGCGGCGAAGTTATCGAATACGTCCGGCAGAAATACGGTTTCGACAACGTCGCCCAGATCTGTACTTACGGTCAGCTCAAAGCCAAAGCCGTAGTCAAAGACGTCGCCCGGGTGCTGGACTTCCCCTTTGAAGCCGGCAACCGCCTGACCAAAATGATCCCGGAAGATTTGAAAATGACCATCCCCAAAGCGATCGAACAATCCAAAGAGATCGCCGAACTGATCGAAAACGATCCCAAAGTTGCCCAGGTCTTTGAATACGCCAAAATCCTGGAAGGACTGAACCGGCAGGCAGGTGTTCACGCCGCCGGAGTCATCATCGGCGACCAGCAGCTGGACAATCTGGTGCCGCTGTCACGCAGTGCCACCGGGGATATGGTCGTGCAGTACCCCAAAGAACCGTGCGAAAACCTCGGTTTGCTGAAAATGGACTTCCTCGGACTGCGGACATTGACCATCATCCGCAATGCGCTGGATATGATCAAAGAACAGCACGGCGTGGACATCAATCTGTCCAAACTGCCGCTGGATGACCCCAAAACTTTTGCCATGCTCCAGCGCGGCGACACGATCGCAGTGTTTCAGCTGGAATCCGGCGGTATGCAGGATCTCTGCCGCAACCTCGGCGTGGAGACCATCGAACACATCATCGCTCTGGTGGCGCTCTACCGCCCCGGCCCGATGCAGTTCATCCCGCAATATATCGCCCGCAAAAAGAATGAGGAAGTGACCATTTACGACCATCCGAAAATGGAACCGATCCTCAAAGAAACTTACGGCATCATGGTCTATCAGGAGCAGATCATGCAGGTCGTGCAGGCGCTTGCCGGATTCAGTCTGGGCGGAGCCGATATTCTGCGCCGTGCCATCGGCAAGAAAAAAGTCGATGTCATGGCGGAACAGCGCGAAAAATTCATCGCCGGCTGTAAAGAAGCCAGCGGTATCGACGCCGAACTGGCAGACAAAATCTGGGAAAAAATCAAAATTTTTGCCGGATACGGCTTCAATAAATCCCACTCCGCCGCCTACGGTGTGGTTTCCTATCAGACGGCGTTTCTGAAAGCCAATTATCCGGTGGAATTCATGGCGGCGGTGCTGACCGCTGAAATCGAAAACGCCGAAAAACTGGCGTTTCTGATCTCCGCCTGCCGGGATATGGGCATTGATATTTTGCCGCCGGACGTCAACACCAGCGGCATCAGCTTTTCGGTGGACAACGGCAGGATCCGCTTCGGGCTCGGTGCGATCAAAGGCTGCGGTGAAGCCGCCGCCGGCAAAATCATTGAGAGCCGCAACGCCGATGGGCCGTTCACCAGTTTTCTGGATTTCTGCGAAAGATGCGGCAGTGACGTCAACTCCCGGATGCTGGAGTTTCTCACCCGTGCCGGAGCATTTGACACGCTGGGGCTGCGCCGGTCGCAGATCCTGGCGGTCGCCGATCAGATGATGGCGTTTGCCGCCGAAAGGATCCGGGACAAAGCCAGCGGTCAGGGTTCACTCTTTGATCTGCTCGGCAGTGATGACAGCGCCGGGGTGGACAGTGTACCGATCCCGGACATCCCGGAATTTGAGTGGCAGGAGCTGTTGAAAAGCGAAAAAGAATTGCTCGGCTTTTACGTTTCCGGCCATCCGCTGCAGCCGAAAAGCCATCTGTTGAAAACCTTTGCCACGCCGCTGCGCAATCTGACGGAAATCAACCGGAATATGATCGAACGTGAACAGGACAGCACCTCGCTCCGGCTGGCGGGCATGGTCAACAGTTACACGGTCAAAATCGGCAAACAGTCCCAGAAACCTTTCGGGGTGCTGATGCTTGAAGACCTTGATTCAAACTGCGAGATCATGCTCTACGAACGGGCGCTGAAAATGGTCAAAGAAAACGGTATTTCGCTGGAAGCCGGTGACGAGATCATCATGGAAGTTACCGCCAGAAAAAATGAAGACAGTGAAAAACCCCGCCTGATCGTGGAAAAAATCCATCAGCTTGACCGGTCAACTGAAATTTTCAGCGAAGAGATTTATCTGCACATTTACGAAAAAGAGTTGAAACCGGACACGCTCACCAAACTTGCGGCGCTCTGCCGTGCCAAACGGGTTCCGCAGGGCAGCAAAGGAGCGAAATTGATGCTCTGCGTGGTCACTGCGGACAACCGGACGGTGTTTGTTGAATCCAATCTGGAACATGTGCTGGTCGATGCCGCCATGCTCCGGGAGGTGGAAAATCTGCTCGGCACCCGCCGCTTCCAGATCAAAGCCTGCGAAGTTGCCCCGCCGCCGCGCCAATGGACACGTCCCCCGGCTGCCAAAGAAGCATAAGGAGACTTGCTCATGCTCCCCGGACTCGGCATTGGGCTGCTCAGTGCGGTATTGCAGTCAACATCATACTGTTTTTCCCGCAATTTCGTGCTGAAGCACCCCGGCAATGCGTGGAAACTCTCGGTCTATTCCCAGTTGTGGATGACAGGATTTTCGCTGTTGGCACTGGCGGTGATCTCGCCGTGGCAGCAGGTAACTTTCACCCCGAAAATCCTGCTGCTGGCGGGATTATTCGGGATTTTCGGCAATCTGGCGTATTTCAGTTTTTTCCGGGCGCTCCAATTAGTCGAAGCCAGCCGCTTAAGTTCGCTGCTGGGGCTGAAAATCATCATGCTGACCGTGGTCAACGCCTTATGGTTCCGGCACATTCCCGACGGCTGGCAGGGGGTGGCGATCCTGCTCTCGGCGCTGGCGGCGGTGGGGATGAATTTCAGCGGCGGCAAAATCCCGTATCAGGGCGGCATTTTTCTGGGTATCACGCTGGGGTGTTTCGCCATCACCGATATCCTGGCGGCAGAAATGGTGGCGGCGATGCCGGGTAACTCCCTGCTGCTGCGTTCAGTCGCCTCAACCGGATTGTCATTCGGGGTACTGGGAATTGTTTCCAGTCTGGCATTTTTCCGGATAAAATTTGAGCGTGACTGCATGCGGGATGCTTTCGGCTACGGCATCTGCTGGTTTACCGCCATGATCGGTCTGCTGGCATCATTCAATCTGCTCGGAGTATTGCTGGCAAATATTGTACAGGCCGGGCGGGGATTTTTCTCGGTACTGCTGGGGGCGCTCCTGCTGAAATGCGGTTTTGCCGGTCTGGAACCGCCGGTCTCCCGGAAAATCTGGCTCCGCCGCGGCATCATGGCGCTGCTGATGATATTATCAATGGTTTTATATATGAAAGGTCTTGCCTCATGACTTATCAGGAACGGATGAAATGGTTTCACGAAGCTCGTTTCGGTCTTTACATTCACTACGGTCTGTATTCACTGCTGGGCAGAGGCGAATGGACAATGTATTCCGAACGCATCTCCCCGGCAGCATATGCGCCGCTGGCAGAAGAGTTCCGCCCTGCCCCCGATGCGGCAAAACAGTGGTGTGAAGCGGCAAAACTTGCCGGGGCGGAATATGTGGTGCTGACCACCCGCCACCACGAAGGTTTTTCGCTTTTTGACAGTCAATACTCTGATTTCACCAGCGCCAGACACGGCTGCCGCCGGGACATTGTCCGGGAATACGTTACCGCCGCCAGAGCTGCAGGGTTGAAAGTCGGACTTTACTACTCTTTGCTGGACTGGCGTTTTCCGGGATACTTTGAACCGGCAAAATACCCGGAATCCCAAGCGGCACTCGTCGATTACGTCCATAATCAGGTGCGGGAGCTGATGACCAATTACGGTCAAATCGACCTGTTGGAGTACGATGGCGGCTGGATGCACGACCTCGATCCGGATAAACAGCGCCAGATCGACTTCTGGCGTGCTGATAAACTCAACGCCATGGTGCGGGAACTGCAGCCGCACATCATCATCAACAACCGTTCCGGCATCGACGAAGATATCGACACCCCGGAACAGGTCGTCGTTGCGTCACGTTCCGGCAGAGCATGGGAAAGCTGTATGTGCATCGGGGATTCCTGCTGCTGGGGTTACACCAGATTCAATCCGAATTGGAAAACTCATGTACAGTTGATCCAGCATCTGGTGGCGGCAGCTTCCGGTGAAGGCAACTATCTGCTCAACATCGGCCCTGCCCCCGACGGCCATGTCCGCAGTGAAGAACTTGACCGTCTGCGTGCCGTCGGCAGCTGGCTGCAGAAATACGCCCCGGCGATCCGCAATTCCCAACGCTGTGATTTGATCGGAGCATCCCACCCCGGAGTGGTGGATTTGAATTTACAGGGATCCTGGACCCGGCACGGCAATACAGCTTACTGGTGTATATTCCGCTGGCCGGGAGCAGAAGCCACAGCCGTCCGGGTCGCCACCAGACCGCTGAAAGTCAGCCACCTTGCCACCGGCGAAGAATTCCCGTTTGAATACGACGCTGTCCACGGCAAACTGACCATCCGTGAGCTGCCGCAGCTGCCGCCGGATCACTCATGTACCGTACTGGCAGTGGAATTTGACGGCATACCGGAACTTAAAGCCGAACCGTCTCCGGCGGAGTGGATTTTCGGATAATAACAACCGCTTACGACTCCAGAGTTGCAAAATATTCGATCGTTTTCTGCAACCCGTCACGCAACTCTACTGTCGGACGCCACTGAAGCAGTTTTTCAGCTTGCGTAATATCCGGACGGCGCTGTTTGGGATCATCCGGCGGCAAATCCCGGAAAACTATTTTGGAGTTGGAATTGGTCAATTCCACGATCGTCTGTGCCAGTTCCAGCATGGTGAATTCACCCGGATTGCCCAGATTGACCGGCCCGCCGATTTCCGGCGGCTGCGCCATCATTTTGATCAATCCGGGGATCAGATCCGAAACAAAACAGAAACTTCGTGTCTGCATGCCGCTGCCGAAAATCGTAATATCCTGCCCCCGCAGCGCCTGCATGATAAAATTGCTCACCACTCTGCCGTCATCCGGCTGCATCCGGGGACCGTAAGTATTGAATATCCGCACGATTTTGGTATCCAGATTATTCTGCATGCGGTAACAGGAAAAAAGCGTTTCCGCACAGCGTTTTCCCTCATCATAACAGCTTCGCACCCCGATCGGATTCACATTTCCCCAGTACGACTCCTGCTGCGGATGCACTTCCGGGTCGCCGTACACTTCGCTGGTGGAGGTCTGCAAAATCTTTGCCCGCACCCGCTTGGCAAGTCCGAGCATATTGATCGCCCCGTGGACACAGGTTTTTACCGTCTGCACCGGGTCACGCTGATAATGCACGGGACTGGCTGGACAGGCGAGATTATATATTTCATCGCACTCCACATACAGCGGAAACGTAACGTCATGGCGGATGAATTCAAACCGGTGATCGTCCAGCAGATGATAAATATTGCGCTTGCTGCCGGTATAAAGATTGTCTGCACAAATAACTTCATTGCCCGCATCGAGCAACGCTTCACACAAGTGCGACCCCAGAAAACCGCAGCCGCCGGTAACCAGAATACGTTTCATAAAATCTGCTCCTTATCAACTGTTTTACTTTCACAGGAAATATAACTGCCGAACCGGTAATTTGCAAGAAAAAATCCCTGCTCCCATCATTAATTTTCATCGAAATCGGCAAAAAAATGTTTTTTTCGCTTTTTTTTGCCCGCAAAGGATGAAAAAAGTGTACCAATGTGCTATATTAAAAAAGTGGTTTGTAATGTTTTTTGTCAACCCGCAACCAAGGAGTAACAAAAATGAGTTGTCCGTATCAGTGCTCGCACGAAGTCGAGCAGATGTGCCGTGTCGCCAAAGGCGTCAAACACGGTCCGGCCCCCATCCCCGAAGAGGGCAAATGGGTAAAATCCAAACAGATCTCCGATATTTCCGGTCTGACCCACGGTATCGGTTGGTGCGCCCCCCAGCAGGGCTGCTGCAAACTGACGCTGAACGTCAAAGACGGTGTCATCCAGGAAGCCCTCGTGGAAACCCTCGGCTGCTCCGGTATGACCCACAGCGCCGCCATGGCATCCGAGATCCTGCCGGGCAAAACCATTCTGGAAGCCCTCAACAGCGACCTCGTCTGCGATGCGATCAACGTGGCGATGCGTGAACTTTTCAAACAGATCGTTTACGGTCGTACCCAGACTGCTTTCAGCGAAAACGGTCTGCCCATCGGCGCCGGTCTGGAAGACCTCGGCAAAGGCCTGCGTTCCCAGGTCGGTACCATGTTCTCCACCGCTGAAAAGGGCCCCCGCTACCTGGAAATGGCTGAAGGCTACGTCCTGGAAATCGGTCTGGATGCCAACGATGAGATCATCGGTTACAAATTCGTCCACCTCGGCAAAATGATGGAAGCCATCCGCAACGGTGTCTGCCCCGGCGAAGCGTTTGAGAAAAACGTCAAAACCTACGGCCGTTTCGATGAAGCTGTCAAAACCATTGATCCGCGCAAAGAATAATTTAAGGAGTTCACAATCATGAGTGTGAAATTTGAAGGTTACGAGCGCCGGATCGCCAAAATCGAAAAGGCGTTGAAAGAATACGGTATTGAAAGTCTGGAAGCCGCCCGCGAATTGTGCCTCTCCAAAGGCGTCGATGTCGAAGCCATCGTCCGCGGCGTGCAGCCCATCGCATTTGAAAACGCCGTCTGGGCGTACACCCTCGGTGCTGCGATCGCATTCAAAGAAGGTGCGAAATCCGCCGCCGAAGCCGCCGAAAAAATCGGTCTGGGCCTGCAGGCGTTCTGCATCCCCGGTTCTGTGGCTGACAGCCGCGAAGTCGGTATCGGTCACGGCAATCTCGCCGCCATGCTGCTGCGTGAAGAAACCAAATGCTTCTGCTTCCTCGCCGGCCACGAATCTTTCGCCGCCGCCGAAGGTGCTATCGGTATCGCCAAAACTGCCAACAAAGTCCGTAAAGAACCGCTTCGCGTCATCCTGAACGGTCTGGGCAAAGATGCCGCTTACATCATCAGCCGTATCAATGGTTTCACCTACGTCGAGACCGAATACGACTACTACACCGGCGACCTCAAAATCGTCGAGGAGAAACCTTTCTCCAACGGTCCCAAAGCCGCCGTCAAATGCTACGGCGCCGATGATGTCAGCGAAGGCGTTGCCATTATGATCAAAGAAGGTGTGGATGTTTCCATCACCGGTAACTCCACCAACCCGACCCGCTTCCAGCATCCGGTCGCCGGTACTTACAAAAAATGGGCGATCGAACACGGCCGCAAATACTTCAGCGTCGCTTCCGGCGGCGGTACCGGCCGCACGCTGCACCCGGACAACATGGCTGCCGGTCCTGCCAGCTACGGCATGACTGACACCATGGGCCGTATGCACGGCGATGCCCAGTTCGCCGGTTCTTCCAGCGTCCCGGCTCACGTCGAGATGATGGGTCTGATCGGTATGGGCAACAACCCGATGGTCGGTGCATCCGTTGCCGTCGCGGTTGCGGTCTCTGAAGCGAAGTAATTTATACGGCTTCAAACCCTCAACGCCGCTTTCGGTGACGGAAGCGGCGTTTACTTCTTTAAAATCCATGAAAAGTCCTCGCAATAAAACTATTGATACTGAAGTAGCTGACGGCGGTAAATATCTCGCCCGCTGTCTGCGCCCGTCATCTGCACCGTGGAGTCAGGCGGAACTTCAGGATGCGATCATTTGCGGGGATTTTTTTCAACTTGCCCCCGCATTGCCGCCGGCATCGGTCGATCTGCTGATCGCCGACCCGCCGTACAATCTGACTAAATCTTTCAATGGCAATGTTTTCAAAAGCCGCAGTGCCGATGACTACGCCGCCTATACCCGGAGCTGGCTGACGGCGATCCTGCCGCTTTTGAAACCGACAGCGTCGATCTACGTCTGCTGTGACTGGGCAAGTTCGCTGATCATCGGCAATATTCTGCCGGAATTTTTCACTCTGCGCAACCGCATCACCTGGCAGCGGGAAAAAGGCCGCGGCGCCAAAGCAAATTGGAAAAATGCCTGCGAAGACATTTTCTTTGCCACAGTCAGCGACCGCTACACCTTTAATCTGGACGCCGTCAAAGTCCGCCGCCCGGTCATCGCCCCGTACCGGCAGAATGGCGCCCCCAAAGATTGGCACGACACCGCAAGCGGTAAATTCCGGGACACCTGCCCGGGGAATTTCTGGGATGATCTGACCGTGCCATTCTGGTCAATGCCGGAAAACACCGCTCACCCCACTCAAAAACCGGAAAAACTGCTGGCGAAACTGATTCTGGCAAGTTCCAACCCCGGCGATACCGTTTTTGACCCGTTTGCCGGTTCCGGCACAACTGCTGTTACAGCAAAAAAATTACAGCGCCATTTTTGCGCTGTTGAATTGGAGGAACGCTACTGCATCTGGGCGCAGCAGCGTTTGGAAATGTCAGAAACATCCCCTGAAATTCAGGGATTTTCTGATGGAATATTTCACTTACGCAATGAATAACTCTTGCGCTGCAGGGTATTGATATGCCAATCGCCATTCGGAAGGCACTGTGTGCGCCTTTGCGCCGCTGATCATCCGGCTTAATTGACGTTTTCTTTGGCAAGATCGCCGGCTTCTTCGATCGCCGCCACGATCCGTTGATTGAGACCGAACTCCACACATTCAGCCGAAACCCGGATCGCATTACGCACCGCAACCGGATTGGAGCCGCCGTGACCGATAATGCAGATACCGTTGATGCCCAACAGCGGCGCACCGCCGATAACATCGGATGAACCGTAGGCTTTCAGCTCGGCAAACGCATTTTTTGCCAGCGCCGCACCGACGACCCGGGCGGCACTTTTGGTCAACACCTGTTTGAGCCAGTAGCCGGTGGAACGCGCCAGACCTTCGGCGCATTTGAGCATGACGTTACCGGAAAAACCATCGCTGACCAGCACATCACATGCGCCTTCAAACGCCGTATTGGCTTCGACGTTGCCGACGAAATTGATCGGCAGCTGTTCCAGACGTTTAAAAGCTTCTTTGGTAAGTTCGCAGCCTTTGATATCCTCGCCGCCGACACTGAGCAGGCCGACTTTGGGACGTTCTTTGTGGTAGAGATAGCGGGCGTAAACTTCGCCCATCAAAGCGAACTGCACCATATTATGGACTTTACAATCGGTATTCGCCCCGGCATCCATCAGCAGGAACCGCCCCTCTTTGGCGGGCATGCTGGCGCCGAGTGCCGGACGGTCAACTCCGGGGAGAGTCCGCACGAGAACTTTGGTGGCGGCGACTGTTGCGCCGGTGTGACCGGGGGTCGCCATAGCATCGATCTCTTTGGCTTTAAGCATTTTCGCCAGCATGGTGATGGATGAATCACGTTTGGCACGCAGAGAGACCGCAGACGGTTCGGACATCTCGCACACGCTGGGAGCGTGGACGACTTCGAGGTTGGGATGTCCGGCGATACCGTATTTTTCCAGATAAAAATTGACCCGGTCGCGATGACCAGCCAACACAATGTTGACATGGGGAAAATCGATCAGAGCCTGTGATACGCCTTCAACGACCACACCGGGGGCGAAGTCGCCTCCCATTGCATCTACACCGATTCTCATAATACGCGCCCGGGCAATTTTCCCCGTGAGGGGATTTCAAGGCTTACGCCTCGACCGTGATGACCTGTTTGCCGTCATACTGTCCGCAAGCGGAGCA
This sequence comes from Lentisphaerota bacterium, assembly GCA_015061865.1. Classification (GTDB taxonomy): domain Bacteria; phylum Verrucomicrobiota; class Lentisphaeria; order Victivallales; family Victivallaceae; genus UBA1784. Next base: position 1,324 of record SUVU01000027.1, on the reverse strand, counting down.
GACACGATGCGGCATCACCGGTGCGCCACAGCTGACGCAGTAAGTGGCGGCAACGCCCTCATAACGGTTGGCGGCCTTGCGCTGACGGCGCTGCATACGGGAAGTTTTTCTTTTCGGAACGGCCATTTTCAATACTCCTTATTATGTGTTAAATTTTATGTTCTTACCAAATCCGTGGTTTACACCGGGAAAACATTCCGGCGCAAAATCATTTTTCAATTTGTATAATATAACCCTCATTGTCTTTTTTGCAAGTTAAAAAAATTTTTTTCTGTCGGAAACAACAAAAATATTTGCAAAAAAACCGTCCGGCAGTTACATTATAGCCTTTACAACATGAAAGAACAGTATTTTATGATAAAAGCAAAAACACTGCATGCGGCATTTGTCGCATCCCTGCCGGTAATGATGGGTTATCTGGCGATGGGACTGGCAGCCGGAGTGCTGCTTGCCGGCAAGATCCCCCGCCCGGATATTGCCCTGTGGGCATTTCTCACCAGTGCCACGACGATTTCCGGGGCGCTGCAATTTGCCATTGTGGATTGGATCAGCCAGAAAACGGCGATAATTGACGTGGCACTGCTGACGTTGTTTCTGAATGTGCGTTATGCCATGTACGGGCTGTCGCTGCTGGAAAGATTCCGCGGCATATCCAAATGGAAAAAATCCTACCTCATCTGGAGTCTGACCGACGAAACTTACGCTCTGGAAGTGGAGTGTGCCGTTCCGCCCGGCGGCGATCCGGTCAAATACTGTATCGCCGTGGCGGCATTTGACCATCTCTACTGGATCACCGGGGTCACGCTGGGGGCGCTGGCAGGCAGATTTCTGCCGTTTTCCAACCGGGGCATCGAATTTGCCATGACGGCGCTGTTTCTGGTGGTACTGACCGATCAGTGCCGGGACAGGCGCAACTGGATCCCGGCGGCGATCGGCATTGCGGCGGCGATCGCCGGCAGAGTTTTTTTCAGTACGGATAATATGCTTATACCGGCAATGGTACTGATGGTCACCGCATTTATCAGCTGCCGCAAACATCTGGAAAAGGTCTTCGCATCATGAGTCAGGAAACTATCTACATCATCATCATGGCGCTGGTGACATTTGCGGTCACGGTGGGGCTGAGGGCATTTCCGTTTCTGCTTTTCGGCTCCGGCAAAAAGTGTCCGCCGATAATAACTTACATCGGCAAAGTCCTCTCCCCGGCGGCGATCGCCATGCTGGTGATATATTGTTACTGCTCCGCTTATAAAGGCAAAGCATTTCCGGCATCCGGAGCCGGACTCCCGGAACTTGCCGCTTCGCTGGAGATCGGAAGAGCGTC
>SUVU01000150.1 GCA_015061865.1 Lentisphaerota bacterium | reverse complement strand
GGTTCACCGGCGAAAACTCCGGAAAAACCCTGCGACACCAGCACCACTTCGCCATCGGAACTCAAAAACGGATGGGCGCGGTCGTCGTCACCGAAACCGCCGGTGCGGCTGTGCCACAAACCGGTATTGCCGGTGAAATCTGCGATATTGAAACGTTTTTCCCAGTCCACGCTTGTGCCGCGCATTTTACCGTAATGGAACGTGTCGCCGTCGAGTGTTGCCATGCCGGTAAACACTCCGCTCCACAGCCCCTCAATACGTTTGCCGCACTCCCACAGAATCGGTGCCGCCGGGGCGGAACCGGTGTATGCACACCATGTACACATAATCAGTTTCCTTTCAGATATATTTAGTGACGACTTTGATAATCAGCCATTTACCATCTTTTTTTACGAGATTGACCGTACTCTGTTTGTTGCGTTTGGTTTCAGCATCCACATTGGTATACACCGCAACGGCGTTATTGCCATCGACTTTGACCGAAACGATTTTGAATGAAGCGGTTTCAGCTTTGGCTTTAGCCAGCATTTCAGCTTTCATTACTGCTCTCATGTTACCGAATTGAGCCCGGATTTTTTTTACAAATTCTTTTCCTTGCGGAGTATCATCCATGGCTTGGTACTTCGCCAGTTCTTCCGGGGCAATGACGTTTCCACTCACCATTGCGGAGGCTGCCATTAGTTCGGAAAATTTGGCATCGGGATTTTCAATCATTTTTAAGGCTTTGATCATTTGCGGGGTAATTTTTTTGAAAATCGGGGCAATAACTTCACAGATATCGGAAAATTTCGCATTGGGATCATCGATCATATCCATTGCTTTGACCATGATCTCTGCTTGAGCGTAGTCTATTTTTTCCCCTTTGGAGGAAATTTCAGTGAAGTTTCTGTCATAATGCGTCAGCATTTTTCTCAACTGCAAATTTGCGGTTGCTTCATTGATTTCGAACAGCACTTTTCTTACTGCGGCTTCATTGGCAAACAGTGGGCAGGCGAGAAGTACGGTCAAACATAAAACCAGCAATTTTTTCATTATACATCCCTTTCTGAATTATAGTGGATAAATATTAATGTATCGCATGATATTTAAAATACAATCGGCGGCAGTAAAATATCGCCTGAAAATTGTTTTTGATCGCGATTGATTTACTGCCGCCGGGTATTCAACTGCCGCTTATTGCGGAGTGATGGTGAAGTTCCGGATCATGCCGTGGAAAAATTCTCCCCGTTCCGATGCGCCGAGCGTGGTCGCCCGCGGGTAACGGTGGTAGCCGGAGCATTTGACTTTTTTGCCCGGAGTGCCATTGACGATGACCTGACAGGTGTCCTGATCGTAGATGACGGAAATTTTGTTCCACTGCCACGGATTGAGGCGGGGACCATGCGCCAGAACCATCGGTCTGGCTCCCGGAATTTCGGTCAACTGGTTGAGGTAGTTCATCGCCACCGGGGTCAGATTGTTGAGCTGCAGCGTAAAGGCATCCCGGGTATCGGTGAGCAGCGTCTGGATTTTGCCGCCTTTTTTCTCGACGTATACCTCCATGTCGATCCGGTAACCGGCATACGGCGGGATCATGCCCAATGGGAGCGTGACGTACTGTGCGCCGGAGAATTTCAGCGCCGGAATGCCGTTGGCAGTCACGACTGCGGGGGCGTGCTGATCGGCTTTGGTATTTTTCAATACTCTGTTTACGGCGTTGCCGGCGAGCGATTCGCTCTGGCCGTAACCGGTCGCCAGCGGGGTGAATCCGCCGCAAATACCGTCAAAATGCTGTCCCAGCGAGCAGGGGACGATCGAACCGCGTTTACCGGAAAAATCCCAACTGACTTTTTTGACCAGTTCTTCAGCGACTTTGATCGTGGTTCTGGAATTGGTACTCATGGAAAAGACGTTGAGGGAACGGGTTTTGCCGGAAGTTTTCAGCGCCGAAACTTTTTTCGACCGGAAAATCTGGAATTTGTCATTCACAATCTGCACGAAAAATCCGGCATCCGCTGAATCCGGGCGGAGCATGACGGTGAATTCCAGCTCTTTTTCATTGACCGGTTCGGGCATGACCGTCTGCAGATTATTGCGGACGATGACCAGATTGGCACAATGTTTGCCGCCCAAACCGATACTGCCGGCAGCAGCGACGTCAGCAAGTTTGATGCGTTTGTTTTCCGCCAGACCGGGGATGTCGATGTGCAGTTCCGCATCGGCAAGTTCACTGCGGGGGATGGCGACAAAACGGTGCTGCGGCCGGACATTGAGGAGGAAGTTGTTCAGCGTCCAGGTGGTGCCGGTGCCGCGGAAAGCGTTGCGCGTGCTGTCGATTTTGATATTGGGAGAGTTGACAAACTTCAATGTGCCGGACAACGCCTGATCATTTTTGCTGTGCGCCTGCAGGGAAATGCGGAAGCCGACCTGCTCTTTATTTTCCCGGAAATCCGGCGTGGTTTTGGAGTAACTGTAAGTCACCAGATTGTCGGCGGTGATGATTTCCACGCTCCGCAGGGGGCGGGGGGAGGAGACTTTGACCGTCGCCGGGATCATGCCGTTGGCATCGGCCTCGCCGAGGGTGATGCCGGCAGAGGTTTCCGCCGGGGGCATGTCGCGCAGGACGTGTTTCGCCCACAGATAATCCCAATGCCACCAGCTGCGGATCTCAATGGGGTAGAATCCGGCATCAAAACGTTTGCCGTCCACGGTCAAAACCGGATTGATAAAGCGGTGCCGGAGAAGTTTTTCGCTCGGGATTTTCAACACTTCGGCATTGATCGTGCCGGATTTGATTTTTACCGGAGCGAAACGGTGCAGTAATTTGCCGTCATTATTGTAAAGTTCCAGTGTGGCAGTGAAAGCACTTTTTTCATTGCCGTCAGGAATATTGGTGAGCTCAAATTCCAGCGGCTGACCGGCGGCGAGGACTCTGGAATAACTCAAAATCAGATTCGGGATCGTCACATCATCACCGGCAAGCGGGGTAAACGGTTTGCCGTTCGCCTGCTGTTCAAATGCCCGGATCAGCCGCAATGTGGAAAAACCGGTGGTCGTCAGCGGCCGGAAGCAGGTGTTTTCATTCTCTTCATCCCACTCCACGCAGTTGACAAAGTCCGCTTTGGCAAGCACCGCCGCTTCGATCGTGCCGCGCAGGGTGTTGGTGCCGTAGGCATCGACGGCAAACGGCTGCAAATGGCAGTTCATGTGACCGACTTTGACACCCCAGCCGAGGTATTTGTCTTTGAATTCCTCCTCCATCAGCACGCTGTGGATGATGGGAATGGCAACTTCACGGTCAAATTCCCAGTGATAACGGCGGTTGTTGAACGGCGGGGTGTTGTAGTAAAAACCGTCCACGACCCGGAGGTAACTGCGCAGTCTTTCGCGCATTTTGTTGATATCAGCAACGGTGTAGGTTTTGTTTTTACCGGAGGGACGCAGACCGTAATCCAGCGGCATCCACGGCATGAGGAGAAATTTGTCGCCGAAACGTTTGTTCAATTCGGCTTTGAGAACGCTCCAGAATTCCGTATCCATGCTGATGGGATAACTGGTGATGACGATTTTACCGTTGAGGCGGTACACATTGGGGCATTTCAACGCCTGTTCGGCGATTTCCATGCGTTTTTCCACCTGATCCGGGGTAAGTTTGGTGAACTGGAAAAAATATTCCGGCAGCAGGACGATATCTGCCGTTCCCGGAGCGCCGACGTGGTTGTAGATGTCCCGTCTGCCGGTGAGTTCCGGAAAAAAGGCGAAGCCGGCAAGATGAAATTTTTTCAACAGTTCCGCCTCCACCGTGTATGCCTGACGGTTGATGAAGCCTTTGGTGCTGTAATTGCCGGAGTTATCCACCGTGAGCGTGCCGCTGCGGGCAAAAGAGCTGTCCTGCATCAAAGGACGGTCGCACCAGCGGCGCAGATAATCGTTGCGTTCCAGACCGTATTTGAGCTGGGCGCGGGAGAAAAAGA
>SUVU01000026.1 GCA_015061865.1 Lentisphaerota bacterium | reverse complement strand
TCCCCCGGATGCGGCAACCGTGGCGCAATACCAGTGCCTCTTTCGCCCAAAAAGGCGGAAGAGGCCGCAGAATTGCGCCACACGAGTCGAGCGAGCCACACGCCATAAAGCACACACAAGCCCAGAGCAAAATCCCGCCTTGGCGGGCGCCGGGGTGCAGGGGCGGCGTGAGCCCCTGCAAAAAAAAGCGTAACCCCGCAAAATATCAAAAAAACCGCTTGCAGACTGCTCACAAAAGCGGCAGAATTCCGTTGCAATCTCCGGCGCCGAGTACGGCGATCACGGCGGGACGGGGCAAATCCTGTTTCACCCGGTCGGCTGATTGCATGGAGCAATCCGGCAGGAATACTCCGCCGCACCGTTTTGCCAGCATCGGGGCATCAACGGTGCCGCTTTCGCTCCAGGCGGCGAATACCGGCAGGATAAAACAGCTGTCGGCGGCAGTAAGTTCGGTGACAAAAGCCTCAAAATACTTCTCCAGCCGGGCGTAGCGGTGCGGCTGAAAAACCAGACTCAAGTGATGTGCGGGGTATTTTGTCCGCAAAAACTGCACGGCACAGCGCACTTCGGTCGGGTGATGGGCGTAATCCTCGATCACCACGATGTTTTCATCCTGCCGGATCAGATTCATCCGGCGTGCCACTTGCGGATAATCGGCGGCGGCGGCAACCGCCTGCTGCCGGTCACAGCCCAATTTCACTGCCGCTGCCGCGGCGATCTCCGCATTGACTGCCTGAAATCCGGTCAATCCGGCAAAACCGCCGGTTGCCGGCGTGATTTTCTGAGCGTGCGGATAACCGGCAAATAATTCATCGCATCCGGTACCGGAGCAATAGATCACATGGTCGGAATTAGCAGCGACCTGCCGGAAATTTGCCATCAGCGCCGCAGTTCCGCCCACGCTCCAGGAGTGGTCGTCCTCGACATTCGGCACGACGGCAAGGAAATTTTTCAACAGCGTATGGGTACCGTCGGATTCATCGGCTTCTGTGACAAAAATATCGCCGTCCCCGACGGCGCACGCCGGCAGACCTTTCACCGCCGCCCCGATCATAAACCCCGGCTCCATCCCGCAGCGGCGCAAAATGGTCACCAATGCCGCCGTGATCGAACTTTTGCCGTGCGAACCGGTCACCGCTACGCAACGGCGGTAGGAAGCGGCAAATTCAGCCAGAAATTCCCCCCGGCGCAGTTGTCTGATGCCCAGAGCTGCTCCCCGGCGGCGTTCACAATTATCTGCCCCGACGGCGCTGGAATAGACGATCAAATCCGCATCAGACGGCACGTTTTCGGCGGCATGACCGGTAAAAATTTCTGCTCCGGCGGCGGCAAGCTGACGGCTTTTTTCATTGCTCTCCAGATCCGAGCCGGAAATTTGTATTCCCCGGTTCAGCGCCAATGATGCCAGCGGAGCCATTCCGGCGCCGCCGATGCCGATAAAATGGATTTTGGTCAGCATGGTCACTTGTTCCGGCTCCGGTGCAGCCGCCGGTAAATGCCGTCGAGTGCCAGAAGTTCCTGGTGGGTTCCGGATTCAGCAATCCTGCCATGCTCCAGCACGATGATCCGGTCAGCGTGTTCGATCGTGCTGAGCCGGTGGGCGATCACAAAAACCGTCCGGTCTTTCATCGCATGGTCGAGCGCATCCTGCACGAGTTTCTCAGTGACGTTATCCAGCGCACTGGTCGCTTCATCCAGAATCAAAACCGGCGGATTGCGCAAAATCGCCCGGGCGATCGTCACCCGTTGTTTCTCGCCGCCGGAGAGTTTGAAGCCGTTTTCGCCCACTTCCGTATCGTACCCCTCCGGATGGGCGCCGTTGACGATGAAGTTGTGGGCATTGGCAAGTTTCGCCGCATTGATGATATCATCCATCGTGGCATCCGGCGAACCGTAAGCGATATTGTCCCGGATGGATTCGTTGAAAAGCACCGGATCCTGATTGACCACTCCGATCAATTTGCGCAGGGAGTCGATCGAACAATCCCGGACATCGTGGCCGTCGATCGTGATCCTGCCGCCGGTGACATCGTAAAAGCGGGCGATCAGATTGGCGATCGTACTTTTGCCGCTGCCGGTCTCACCGACCACTGCCACGACATGACCGCGCGGAATGGAGAAACTCACATCGTCAATGATGGTTTTATCATCGTACTTGAATACAACATGCTCCAATTCGATCCCCTGTTCCAGTTTCTCAATACGAACCGGATCTGCTTTTTCCGGCAGGATCTCGTCGGCATCCAGCATTTCAAACACCCGTTCCGCCGCCGCCATGGACTGCTGCAGCAGTGAGACGACTTTGGAAATATCTTTCAGCGGCCGGTGCATCATCAGCGCCGGGGCGACCAGCGCCGCCAGCTGGGTCAGCGTCACCCCCTGGGTGTAACTGTAAACCAGAAAACCCGCCATCGCCATGACCATGACCAATTCGGTTGCCGGAGAGACGAGCATCTGCATGCGGGTACCTTTGGTGACTTTGCGGCAGTAATTTTTCACCTCTTTTTTGAAGCGCAGGTTTTCGTACTCCTCGGTGTGATAGGCTTTGACGACTTTGATGCCGAAAAACACCTCCCGCATCCGGGAGACGATATTGGCATTGTAGGCGTAACTTTTGCGGTAAAGTTTGCGAATTTTGCGCCCCAATACCGAAATCGGGATCAGCAGCAGCGGAAAAGTGACACCGAAAATCACCAGCAGCATATAGCTGTTGAACTCCCGGCAGGCGACAAATATCGCCGCCAGACAGCCCGCCACCTGCAGCGGAGCATTGGTCAAATCCTCCACGCTGTGGGTGACTGCGGTTTCCAGTGCCGCCGTATCGGTACTGCAGCGGCTGATCAATTCACCGGAATCCACCCTGCCGTAGAATTTGAGCGACCGGGCGGTAAGTTTGGTAAATAATTCGTTGCGCAGATCGGCAACACTTCTGATCCCGACCCAGCGGGTGAAGTAGCCGTTGATGTAATGCGCCGTCGCTTTGCACGCCCAGAACAGGACAAAAACCGTAGCGTAAATGCCGAACAGCTGCCATGCCACTCTGCCATCCTCACTGATGACGTCAAATGAATATTCCGTCGGCCAGTGGATCTTGATGACCGTGCCGTCAACATGGTACGGCAGATGGTAAGTTTCCGCTGTGGATTGCGCTTTCTGCAGCATTTTTCCCAGCTGCGGATCGGCTTTCAGCGCCTGAAGTTCATCGTGCGCCGGGGTTTCATCGACCGGAGTGATGCGCGATGAAGTTTCCACTGTATTCAGCATCTGCGGGATCATGACCAGAGTGGCAAACAGCGAACTGCCCACCATGATACCGGCGAGCAGTCCGACGGTAAGCCGGAACCAGTACGGTTTGACATAACCAAGCAGTCTGAAATAACAGTTGCGCTTTTTACTCATTCAATAATGTCCCACTTTGTTGTGAAAAAAATTTACCGGCGGCGGCGGCTTGCGAACAATCTCTTGGCAAATCTGCGGACAGCGGCTCGTCGAGTACGACAGTACACTTCCTCGCCGCCGCCTTGATTTACCTGCGACCTTGTCGCGCAATCCATCCACCGGTTGGATCTGACCGTTATTAAGTGGTTAAAAAATCATAATGTTTGTGATATATTTCTTTACCTGCAATAATCATGGTCGACCACTCTTTTATGCAAGTTTCACAAAACTTGAGACAACAACACTGTCATTACTTACCGAAAAACTTTGCGATCGTGGCAACGACGTATTCCAGCTGGGCAGCTTCAAGTTCGCCGAAAACCGGCAGCGCCATGATCTCTTCGGAAGCCTTTTCGCTCACCGGATGATCGCCAGGTTTGCCGCCGAGTTCTTTGAAACAATCCTGCAAATGCAGTGACAGCGGGTAGTAGACCGCACAGCCGACGCCATTGTCAAGCAGGAACTGTTTCAGCGCATCACGTTTGCCGTCTTTGACCCGGATGCAGAACTGGTTGTAGATGTGACGCACGTCATAAGCCGCCAGCTGCGGCAGGACGATCTGATCGGTCAAGCCGGCATCGGCAAAGAGTTTGCGGTAGATCGCCGCATTTTTCTGCCGTCCCTCCGACCAACTGTCCAGCGAACGCAGTTTGATCGAGAGGATCGCCGCCTGCAGAGCATCAATGCGGAAGTTGCCGCCGACGTATTCGTGGATGTAAGTTTTGCTCTGACCGTGGTTGCGGTAGATTTTGAGCAGTGCGGCTCTTTCCGCAGTGTCGCAGCTGACCGCACCGCCGTCGCCGAAACAGCCGAGGTTTTTGCTCGGGAAAAAGCTGAATGCACCGTATTCAGCGAAAGAACCGACCCGTTTGCCTTTGTATTCGGCGCCGATCGCCTGACAGGCATCTTCGATGATAAAGAGGTTGTGTTCTTTGGCAAGTGCCACGATCGGATCCATATCCGCCGCCTGACCGAAAAGGTGAACAGGGATGATACCGCGGGTTTTCGGAGTGATTTTTTCGGCGATTTTAGCCGGATCGATGTTGAAAGTCACCGGGTCGATGTCCGCAAACACCGGTTTGGCACCGGCACGGACGATCGCACCGACTGTGGCAAAAAAGGTGAACGGAGTGGTGATGATCTCATCGCCCGGCTGGATTTTTTCCGCCATCAGAGCGATCAGCAGGGCATCGGAACCGCTGGAAACACCCACCGTGCCGCCGCACCGGCAGTAAGCGGTCAGATCTTTTTCCAGCTGTTCGACTTTATCGCCGAGGATAAAGCGCTGGGAATCACAGATTTCCTCAACAACAGCGAGAATTTCTTCTTTCATCGGGGCGTACTGAGCCCGGAGATCAAGCAAAGGCACCTGCATTTTTAATACTCCTTACAAAAGGTTGATTTGGGGGTGATACTTTAAATTGATATTAATATATCATATCGGAGTTGGTTTTACAAGTTTTTTGCCCGCCGCAGCGATGATTTTCCTACAATATGGTCAATGCGATACCGGCAATTATCAGCATCACACTGACAATTTTGAGCGCCGTGATTTTTTCTTTCAGAAAAACCGCCCCCCAGCAGACCCCGACCGGCAGAGCCAGCAGCCGCAACAGCTGGATGTAGGTGACATTGGTGACGAAATTCATGGCGATCAACACCGTCAGATACGCCGCCGCCCCGGCAAAACCGCCCAGAAACGGTTTAACATCGTGCCGCTTCCAGTACCCCAGCCAATCCCGCCGCAAATCCGGGATCATCAGCACGATCACCGTCAGCGCCGAGGAGAGGCATACCCCCCGCACCGCATAGTAACTCATTGAAAGTACGATTTTATTCAAATGGGGATAAACCTCTGCCATTGCCAGCTGGGAACGGCTGTCAAATACGGTGTATCCGGTCGTGCCGCACGCCGCCAGCAGTACGGCGATCATCTGGGGCGAGAGGTAGAATTTCCAGTTGAAATCAGTTAATTTCCGCAAAGGTATGCACATACATCCGGTAAATGCGATCAGCGTGCCGGCAAACGCCGTCCACGGCAGCGGTTTGCCCCATCCCATGACGGCGGTCAATATGACCGTCAGGATCACCGGCAGTGAACGCATCGCCGGATACGCCGTGGACATATCCATTTTTTTGTAGGCGTAGACCAGCGCAAAACCGTAAATACAGTCCGATGCCACCGTACACCACAATGTCAGCCAGAATTTCCCCGGCAAAGTGCTGTACTCCACCGGTGTCCAGAACCAGACGTGGCTCATCAGCATGCAGGCGGTCAGACAGAGCAGCGCATAAAATGCCGCCGTCATGGAACTTTTTTTGGTCATCAAATTCCACGAAGCGTGAAACATCACCGAAAATACGATCAATAAAACTGCCGTCAGTGTCATAACTCCTCCTGTATCCCGGCGCAAACCGCTTTTATTTCTGCGATGTCTGCGGCGATCTGCTGTTTCAACTCCTCCGGTGAAGCAAATTTCCGTTCCTGCCGGATGAATTTGTGAAGTTCCACCGCCAGTTCCCTGCCGTAAAGGTCGCCCTCAAAGCCGATGAGATGCACCTCGATCCGCCGTTCGGTGCCGTTGAATGTCGGCGACAACCCGATATTGACCGCCGCCGGATAAATTTTGCCGTCCACGGCGGCACTGCCGGCGTAAACGCCGTCCGGCGGGATGACTCCGGCGGTGCAGTGCAGATTTGCCGTGGGCGCATTCAATTTCGTCCCGGCGATCTGAAATCCTGCCGTCACCGTCCCGTACAAAGTCAATGCCCTGCCGCTTAAAAGTTTCACTTTTTCCAGTTCCCCGGCTCCGGCGGCACGGCGGATCGCCGTCGCACTGACGATCTCCCCGTCCGACTCCAATTCAGTCACGCCGTCGTAACTCCAATGGTGTCCGGCGCAGAAATCCGCCAGCACTTCACCGTTGCCCATGCCCCGGCTGCCGAAACGCCAGCGTTTGCCGACGCAGATGCCGGCGACCCGGAAACAGCAGTTGTCAGCGAGGTGTTCCAGAAATTTTTCCGGGCTCCACGATGCCACTTCGCCGGTGAAATTGATAAAAGCACACTCCTGCGCCCCGGCGGCGTAAAGCCGTTTGATCCGTTCGTTTTCCGGCAGCAGCAGCTGCGGCGCATCCTCCGGGGTCAACAGCTGCCGGGGGTGCGGAGCGAAGCTCAATGCCGCCGGCACTGCGCCGGTTTCAGCGGCTCGGCTGGCGGCACGGCGGATGATTTCGACGTGGCCCCGATGGACGACGTCAAACACTCCCACCGCCACGATCCGGGGGATCTCAAATGCGGCACAAACACCCGATGCCGCGGTGTGATGGATCAAAAAATCTTTCATCAGTTGTTAAAAAAATTGCAAAATACCGTTTCAAGTCTTATATTATACACCTGAAACATTGACAATACAATCAAAAAAAGGATTTTTCGGAGTTAATCCATGAAAACAGTTCTCTATCCCGGATCGTTTGATCCGTTCACCAACGGACACCTCGATCTGGTCGAGCGTGCCGGTCTGCTTTTTGACCGGGTGGTCGTCGCAGTGGCGGTCAACGCCGCCAAATCACCGATCTTTACCATGCAGGAACGCTGCGACCTCATCCGGCAGAGCTGTGCCAAACTGGAGCATGTGGAGGTCGTCGCCATTGACGGTCTGCTGGTCGATTCGCTCAATCAATACGGTGCGGATGCCATTCTGCGCGGTTTGCGGGCGTTTTCGGACTTTGAGTACGAACTGCAAATGGCGCTGTTGAACCGTAATTTGCGTAAAAACTGCGAAACGATCTTTATGATGCCGACGCTGAAAAACTCCTTTGTCTCCTCGACTTTGATCAAAGAAGTCGCCCGGCTGAACGGAGATTTTGAGCCTTACGTTCCCCCGCCGGTCGCCGCCGCACTCCGGAAAAAACTGGGGCTCGCTGACAAATGAAACTGAACTTGCTGGCCAAAACCGATCAGGTCGTCACGACGATCTGTAATTCGTTCGCTCCGGTATCTTTGAAAGAACTTTCAGCGAAATTGCAGATCCCGGTGCCGACATTGAGCCGTATTTGCAATGACCTCGCCGAACTGCACTGGCTCGAAAAGACCGACTATCACCACTTCGTCCCCGGACTGGCACTGATCCGCTTCGGCGATTGCGCCACCAGATTGTCGCCTTATGCGGCGGCGGTGGAGACGCTGCTGCGGGATTATGCGGTGAAATCCGGTTTGAATGGTTTTCTTGCCGGGTACAGCGGCGGCAGATATTTTACCATTATGCGCTGCGCCCAAAGCGGCTCTGATGAGGATATTTTCCGGCGCAGCGGTATTCTGACGGCGCTGTTGAGTGTTTCCGGTCTGGAACAAAACGATGCCAAAGAGGAATTACTGCGGTATCTGCCCGAGCTGTCGGATGTGGAAAAAAACGCCTTTGACCGGGAATTTGAGCAGTTGAAGTTCCGCAAACTGCTGCTCCGGGTCGGCATTATGCGCCAATGGTACATCACCGTGCCGTTCTCCCGGGCAAATTCCAGTTATGCGGTGACCTTTTACGGTTACGGCTCCAAAGATAAAAGCGTGGAAACCGTCTGCACCGAGGTCGAACAGACCGTCGGCAGGATCATTTCGGCGTGGAACCGGATCTCCGGCGAATAAATCAATCTCAATCAATCGCCATATTTTCAGAAATTTTTCCCGGTCATGTGTTGTATTGTCGCAATATGACAGATAAAATATAGGTTGTCAGAGATTTTCGACCTAACAATAAGGAGACTGTCATGAAAAAATTTCTGTTACTGGCATTGAGTTTGAGCGCCGCATTTGCAAGTGCGGCAATACCCTACACCCGCATTGCCGAACCGGCTCCAAATTTGACTCCGCTGCGTAAACGGCTGGCACCCCGGACACTGATGTACCCGGAAAACCAGTATAAATACGGACTTTTTCAGAATTTTCTGGACGGCTACATCGACCGCCCGCTGTTCTATGACCGTGCCACCCGTTACACGGATAAATTTGCCTACCTTACTGCGGAATCATTTCTGCGTGATGCCAAAATCATGCAGAGTTACGGTTTTGACGGCGGCGGCAATCTCTCGTATTCCGGTTATCTCTCCGCCCTGAATTTTGCCAAAACCGCCCCGCAGCGCATCCCCGGCTACAAACAATTCCCGCAATTTGCTTTCGGTGAATCCGGCGTATTTTTTGTCAAACCCGCTGAAAAAATCAAATGGCTGAAATCCGCCCTCGCCGAAAAAGAATTCACCCCGCTTATCAACGGCAAAGTGCCGATCTCCGTCTACAACGCCGCCAACATTGCCCCCGAAGCCATGCGGAAATTCATCGCCGAACTCCGCAAAGAGTGCGGCGACACCTTTTATCTGGTCTGCAATCTGCCGATCGGCCATGAAACGGTCAGCGAATTCAACCGCACCGGCAAATTGAGCGATGCCACCATCGAAAAATACCGGCAGCGCATCGACACCATTCTGACTGATTTCGGCGGTATCCAGCTCCGCCCGGTGCATGATGACAGTACCAATACCGACTATACTTTCCTGCCCAGCACCGAAATTTATGACCGCTACATCGAACCGCTGGTGCTGGAAGCGTTGAAAAAGCCGGAATTTCAGGACAAAATCGTCGTCGGTATGGCGCAGCACGGCTATCTCAACCACATGAGCGGCGTCAACAAGGGCAGTTACGGCACCAAACGCATCCGTCAGTTCATGAACCGCTATGCCCGGATGAATTGCGACATGGTCTTTTTCTTTGAATGGAACGAATTCAACGAAAACACCTGCTGGCAGCCGACTTTTTTCAACTCCACCGTATTGCAGCGGCTCATCCGTTACTACGCCTGCACCATGCGCGGCGAAGCCCCCGTCCCCAATGCCAATGACGACCTCAATGTGCCGCCGCTGGCGCTCTCCACCCGTGAAGTCGTGCGCCTCGGCGAAGTGCTGTACTTTGAATTGCTCAATATTCCCGATACTTTGCAGAGTGCCGCCTACACCGCCAAACTGGAAGTGCTTGACCTCAAAGGCAACGTCCTCCTCGCCCTGCCGGCGGAAAAATTTGACCGTGCCAGACTTGATGCGGTCTCCTACCGGGTGCCCAGCGAAAATTTCGCCGCCCATCAGGCATTGACCCTGCGGCTCACTGTTTCCGGTGCCGACGGCAAAAATATCGTCACCACCGGATTTCAGAGCATCCGCATCCAACCGACATTCAACGACAACTACAACTCCGTCCGCCACAGCCTGCGTGACATCCTGAAACCGGAAAAAGTGGAGTTTTCCGCCGTCGCCCTCGGCAATAACCAATACCGTCTGCGCGGCAAAATCGCCTCTTTGGAACTGCTCAATTCCGTGGAAATCCTCGACTGCGGCAGAGAAATTTTTGCCGTGGACAAATCCCATGAATTTGACCGCACCAAATATGAGATCATCGTCGGCGAGGTCAATGCCATCCACTCCAGCCGCCGCCCGGTGGAACTCATCGTCACCGGTACTGATGACTGGGACTTCCGCGAATGGGGCTTCCCCAATGTAACGCTGTTCCTGCCCAAACGCAACGGCGACCGGGTCACCGGTATCTGGCCTATCTGGTCAACTGAAAACCGTTTCATTATGAAAATCGCCAAAGCCGATGCCGCCAAAGCGCAGATAACTTTCAACGTCGACGGCGAAAGCAAAACTTTTGCCGTGGCGGATATTATGAAATACGGTCAGCTCGCCCACGCTTATCCGAAATGCCGCCTGTCCTGGGAGCATTACCACCGGCTGCCGGACATCGCCCCGCGCCTCAATGAGAAAACTGCGGAATTCGACACCGTCATCACCTCGGAACACACTTACCCCGTGTTCCAGCTGCGTGCCGTGACCAATGACGGCAAAATCTACCGTTCCGCACCGGTCACTCCCCGAACTATCCCTGCACCGACGGAAAAACTCAACGTTTTCAGCTCCTATACCGGTGAGATCGCCACTGTCGATGTCGCTTCGGCACTGATCCCGAAACTCAACTGGAAATTCTCCCCCGCTGCCGGTGATATGCTGCTCAATGATTTTGACCGCAGTTTCCGCTGTGACCTCGGCGGCGGCTACACTTATCAGGGCGCTTATCATGCCAAAAACATGGTGCCGCCGGGACGGAACAACCCCGTTTTTGTCAAAGAAAACGGTAAAGATGTCCTCCACTTTGACGGGACGACCTATCTGCACTTCACCCGGGAAACTTTCCCGCGCGGCAGTTTCACGCTCCGTTTTACCGTCAAACCCGAACCGGATGAAAAAACCATCCAGTACGTCCTTTTCCGCCACTATGACCGCATCCTCGGTTCGGTGACCGTGTTTACCAAATTTGACCGGCTCTGTTTCGCTTTCGGTGACCGGGCGCTGAAAACCAACAGCTTCTCCACCGCTTTGACTCTCCCGCCGAACCGGTGGTCAGAGGTCAGTGTCAGTTATGATTTCAAAGCGGTCACACTCTCTGTCAACGGCGTGAAAAAATCGTTCCCGCTGCCCAAAGCCAGAGCGTTGTACTTCAAACCTGCCATTTTCGGCGGTCATACCAAAAACGAGTTCGGACTGCCCCGCAATACCCAAATGTTCAAAGGCAAACTCAGCTCCATCAGCATCGATCACAACGCCCCGGAAGGGAAGTGATCCGGAATTCAGTCAAACAGCGCCCGCAGATCGTCCAGCGAAAGCCCGCCGCCTGCGGCGGGATTTTCCACGAGGGCGTTGAAAAGTTTGCGCTTTTTCTCCTGCAGATTCAGGACTTTTTCCTCCACCGAGTTGCGCATGACCAGTTTGACTGTGGAAACCGGGCGGGTTTGACCGATCCGGTGGGTGCGGTCGGCGGCCTGCAGTTCCACCGCGGGGTTCCACCACGGGTCGTAGATGATGACGGTATCCGCTGAAGTCAGATTCAGTCCGGTGCCGCCGGCTTTCAAACTCAACAGAAACAATGGGATCCCGGGGTCGTTATTGAAACGGTCGACCCGCTGCTGACGGTCACGGGTGGAGCCGTCGAGGTACTCGAAATTGATACCGTTTTTTTCCAGTTCCGGGATCAGCAGTTGGAGCATGGAGGTAAACTGGCTGAACAGCAGCACTTTATGACCGCTGTCGATCGTTTCGTGGAGCAGTTCAAAGAGCAGTTCGGTTTTCCCGGAGGGGATATTGCTGCCGGTACCGTCCGGGAGCAGTGCCGGGTGACAGCAGACCTGCCGGAGCCGGAGCAGCAGGGAAAAAATATCGGCACTGCTGCCGGATTTGATGGTATTTCTGCCGGCTTCCAGCAATTCAGTGTAGAGCAGTTTCTGTTCCGGCGCCGGATCGCAGTAGAGAGTCAATTCGCTTTTCACCGGCAAATCGGCGGCGACCTCTTTTTTGGTACGGCGCTTGATAAACGGTGCGGTGCGGCAGACCAGATCGTGCTGCAATTCCGGATCATTGGCGATCCCGGCGTAGCGGCGGCGGAATGACGGCAGAGTGCCGAGCATCCCCGGCTGGAGGAAATCCATGACGCTCCAGAGGTCATCCGGAGAATTTTCCAGCGGGGTGCCGCTGAGGACGATCCGGTGGCCGGCGGTGATGGATTTGCAGTTTTTGGCGTTTTCCGAACCGGGATTTTTGATATGCTGGGCTTCGTCAAGCACGAGGAAGTCAAACTTATATTTCCGCAGCAGTTCCCGGCTCATTCTGGCGCCGGTGTAGGAGAGGATGAGCAGATCAAATGATTCCGGGTGCTTCAATACTTCGTTGCGTTCGGCGCCCTGCGGCGAAATCACCCGCATGGCAGGGACGAAACGGCGGGCTTCACGCTCCCAATTCACCGTGAGTGATGCCGGGCAGACGATCAATGACGGTTTGCCGCCGACGGTCATGCGTGATGCCAGCAGTGCCAGCAGCTGGACGGTTTTGCCCAATCCCATTTCATCGGCGAGCAGAGCGTTGAAGTTGCGGTCGCAGAGGTATTGCATAAAAGCCACGCCCTGCTGCTGATAACTGCGCAATTCGCCTTTGAAGCGGAAAGTTTTTTCCAGATTGACCGGGACAGCTCCGATGTCGTCGCCGAACATTTCCACCGGGACCGCACCGGGGATATTGCGGGCGGTTTCCCGGAAATAGGCGGCATTGCAGAACGGCACTTCAAAAGTTCTGCCGGCGGGATCTATTTCCCGGAGCATCACCCCCGCCGCCCGCATGAAACAGCCCAGTTCCGGCGAAATGCGGAAAATCCGGCTGCCGGTGCGGACGAATGAGCGTTTTTCTCTGGCACGCAGACAAATCGTTTCCCAATCAACCACTCCGCCGCGTCCGGCAAGTTCAAACCCCAGCAGAAACGAGTCGGCTTTTTTCTCCAGCAAGCGGCAGTGCAGAGTGATTTCAGGCACGCCGCCGTCGCCGTTGACCAGCGCCGCCAGCCGGGCAGAGAGGCTCAAAGCCTGCGGTTTTTTGAATATTTCCGGCAGCACCCGGTCGAGAAAGAGTCCGGCTTTTTCCACATCTGTTTCCGTGACCCGGCAGTGGTCGTCCAGTTCAAATCCGAACATGGCAAGCGAATTTTCAAACTCCCATTCCCCGGCGCTGTCCCGGCGGCAGCAGTTTCTGCCGGCGGTGATGATCCGGCTGCTGCGCGGCGGCAGCGTGACCCGGGTGCCGTCCACCCGGTAACTGTATTCCGGGATCAGACAAAAATTGCCTGCCGCATCGAAACCGCCGTCCAGATGAATCTCGGCGGGGAGAGTTTCCGGGGTCAAAGCGCCGGATTTGAGGATCGGCAGCGGGAAAGCGGTGATCGAATTGCGCTCGTGGGCGGCGGCACGGAAAAAACTCCGCATGAAACCGGCTTCACATTCACCGCCGATGAAAAAATATTCGTCGTTTTTGCCGATCCAGAAGCCCGCCCGTCCGGTGATGAGCCGCGCACCGGAAAACGGCATGGCGGCATCCCCGATTTTGATACCGGGCAGCAGTTTACTGCCGGTTTCCACCAGGATCGGAGTGGCGCGTTCCGGCCGGATGATGATGCGTTTGCCGCTGTGAAAAAAGCGGGTGAATCCGGGCAGAGCGTGAAAGAGTTCCGAGGTCAATTCGGCATTGAGGGAGATATTGGAATTCACCGCTTCGCCGTTCAGCGCCAGAAAGCGGATGATCTGCTGGTCGTGCAGCGGAAAATTATCAAATTTCACCACTACGCTCAAAGTTTTTTCAAAGTAAAGCTGCCGCAAATTGGCGAGGTTGCCGGTGTATTCCCGCTGGGGGGTGATCAGTTTGACGCTCAACAGCAGTGATTCGTACTTGCTCGGCGCATGCAGGAAATCATCCGCCGCCGTGATCCGCAGTTGTGCCGTATTGACCATGCCGCGGCCGGCAAGAGTGTAAAGATCCTGCCTGAGCAGCGCTTTGGAATATTCCGGCGGCGCTTCTTCCGTGCGGTCAAAGGCATGAAATCTGCCGCCGTACATCAACAGCGCCACGCCGTGAGCGCAGACTTTGCCGTCCGGACAGAGCGTGCAGTGCGACACCGCCGCCGTGCCGGTGGTGACGGACACTTCAGCGGTGATGCCGCTGCTTTCACGGAAAAATCCGCACACATTGCCGTCAGCATCTCGCCAGGCTCCGGCCAGAGCGTGCTGTTTCAGCAGGGCTTTGGCGTGCTTCAACTCCTCAGCACCGGATATCGCCAGTAATCGCTCTTCAAAACTTGCCATTTAAAAAACTTTCATTAAAAACATTGATAATGTCCAATCGTTGTGAGAAAATTTACCGTCGGTGGCGTCTTGCGGACAATCTCTTGGCAAATCTGCGGACACCGGCTCGTCGAGTACCATATTCACAAAATTTGAAACAATAACAAAACATTTATTTAGCCTATTAAGATAACTCTTTATCATCGAAAAATCAATAGCAGTAAACCGTTAAAGTTGAAGAAATCCGGTTTTGGTGCTATATTAAATAAGCGGCCGCAAAAGGCGGCTGGAAAAAATAAACATGAATTTATGGAAGGGGTTTTTTGTTATGATAAACTGGAATGATGTCTTGCATTATGCTGCCATTTACTGGCCGTATGCGGTGGGAGCGATCGTCTTATTGATCCTCTGTTCACCCAAACTGACGCTGAAAATCATCGCCCGGATCATCCGGATCGTGTTTCTGCGGGTCAGAGTCCTCGGCGGCGAGAATTTGCCGTATTCCGGGCCGATTTTGCTGGTTTCCAACCACATTTCGCTGCTCGATCTGCTGATGATCCAGTCGGTCGCCCGGCAGCGGGTGCGTTTTCTGGTTCGCACCGAAGTACTCAACTTCATCCCGAACCGGCTGATTTTCTGGTATCTCGGCGTGCTGCGGGTGCCGTCACCCAAACACCCCAGCGAAATGAAAGAGTTTCTCAACCAGATCCGTGACCGGCTGCGTGCCGGTGAAACCGTTTGCTACTTCCCCGAAGGTGAAATTTCCGGCAGCGGCAACCTGATGCGCTTCCGTTCCGGTGTCCACGCCCTGCTGCCGCCGGAATGTCAGGTCACCGTACTGCCGGTGCGTCTGGGCATGCTCCACGGCAGACTTTTCGGTATGCACAACGGCAAATTGCGGATGCGTCCTTTGAACCACTGGCCGGTGGACTTCTCCATCGCCATCGGGGAGCCGATCGACCACAACTTGAGCGGCTTCCAGATCCGGCAGAAAATTTCGGAACTCGGCGCCATCGCCGAACGTCTCCCCCAGCCGGGTGAAAAACCGATCCACACTTCATTCATTTTCCGTGCCAAACGGCATCCTTTCTCCACCTCGTTTTACGACGCCACCACGGATACCGGATTGTCCAACTTCAAAATGCTGATGTTGACCATCCTGCTCTCCAAAGAGATCCGCAAACGTGACAAAGGCGAAAACGGTTATACCGGCGTACTGCTGCCCAATATCCCGGCGGCGGCAGGAGTGATGCTCGGCGTGATGTGCGCTGACCGGACCCCGGCGGTCATCAACTTTTCCGCCGGTGAAAGCGTGGCACTGGAATCCGCCCGCCGCGCCGGGGTGAAAACCATCCTGACCAGCCGGAAATTCCTGCAGAAACTCAAATGGCAGGAGACCGAAGAGATGCTCTGTATGGAGGAGATCGTCCCCGGTATCACCAAATGGATGAAATTCAAAGCGTTTCTGATGACGTTGCTGCCGCCCCGGATGCTGGTGCGCAACCTCGCCCCGTTGAGCTGCTACAATATGTTCCAGCAGGCGGCGCTGATCTTTTCCAGCGGTTCCACCGGCAAACCCAAAGCGGTCATGCTGACCCAGCGCAACATCAACTGCGATATTTATTCGTTTTTCCGGGTGGTGGACTGGACGACCAAAGACGTGGTCGGCGGCAATCTGCCGATGTTCCACAGTTTCGGTTTCAATGTCTGTTTTGCGCTGCCGGCAATTACCGGTACTCCGGTGATCTACGTCAGCAATCCGCTGGATGCGGCAGTGATCGTCCGTTCCATCAGAGAATATAAAATCACCATTCTGGCGGCGACTCCGACTTTCCTGCAGAAATATATGATGAAAGCCAAAGAGGGCGACTTCGCCTCCATGCGTTTGTGCGTGACCGGTGCCGAAAAACTCAGCAGTGAACTGGCTGACCGTTACCGTGCCATGACCGGTCGGGACATCGTTGAAGGTTTCGGCTGTACCGAATTGTCCCCGATCGTCTCCATCAACCTCAACCACTCCATCCATTTGCTCGGTACCAAAGCTGACCATCCGGGCAGCATCGGTTCGGCGCTGCCGGGCATCCACGCCCGCATCATCGACCCGGAAACCGGCGTGGAAGTCGCCCCCGGCATCGAGGGCAGACTGCAGGTGCGTTCCGGTACGGTCATGAAAGGCTACCTCAATGAACCGGAATTGACCGCCCAAGTCATTCAGAATAACTATTACGACACCGGCGATATGGCAAAAATGGATCAGGACGGCTACATCTACATCACCGGTCGTGCCAGCCGTTTCAGCAAAATCGGCGGCGAAATGGTGCCGCATGAGGGCGTGGAAAACGCCATTACCAAAGTCCGCCACTCCGAAGTCCGTGAAGTCGCCGTTTCCGGCAGACGTGACCGGCTCAAAGGCGAACGCCTGGTCATTTTCTACACCCCGGAAGACTTCGACATCCAGCAGGTCATCGCCGGTCTGCGTGAAGAGGGCCTGCCCAATATCTGGATCCCCAAAGCCGATGACTTCGTCAAAGTCGATGAACTGCCGATGCTCGGCAGCGGCAAACTGGATCTGGTCAAACTCAAACAAATGGTCGCCGGACTCGAAAAATAAATGATTCCGGGCGGTGCTGACGACCGATTGCTTGCCGGTCTGAAAAAATATTTCGGTTACGATGATTTTCTGGACAATCAGCGGCAGGTGATCGGTCGCATTATTTCCGGTAATGATCTCTGCGTGGTCATGCCCACCGGGGCGGGCAAATCGCTCTGTTATCAGCTGCCGGCACTGCTTGCCGACGGCTTTACGCTGGTGGTTTCGCCGTTGATCGCATTGATGCTGGATCAGGTGCAATCCCTGCGGCGCCGGGGAATTCCGGCGGCATTCATCAACAGCACGGTGTCGTTTGCCGAACAGCTCGCCGCCGCCGATGCCGCCGCCAGCGGCGAAATCAAACTGCTTTATGTCGCTCCCGAACGGCTGCAAACCGGATTTTTTCAGGACTTCCTGCGCCGCAATCCCCCCGAAATGCTCGTGGTGGACGAGGCACACTGCATCAGCGAATGGGGGCATGATTTCCGCCCCAGTTACCGCCGCATCGGTGAAGCCGCCCTCGCCGCCGGGATCAAACGGGTTTGTGCGTTTACTGCGACTGCCACGCCGCTGGTCTGCCGGGACATCCGCACCCAGCTGCAGCGGGAAAATATGGAACTGCTCGTCGCCGGATTCCGCCGCCCCAATTTGAGTTTCAAAGTCCAGATGTGCGACGGCGGCAAAGCTGCCAAACTTGCCGCATTGAAAAAATTGCTTGCCGGCGAAAAAGTCCCGACCATTATCTATGCCGCCACCCGGCAGGCGGTGGATGAGTTGACTTCAGCTCTGCCGGGCGTGACCGGTTATCACGCCGGCATGAGTCTGGAGGCCCGCAATCTGGCGCAGGAGTATTTTATGCATGACCCGGCGCCGGTGCTGGCGGCGACCAACGCTTTCGGCATGGGCATTGACCGGAGCGATGTCCGCAAAGTCATCCATTATCAGCTCCCCGGTTCGCTGGAGGCATATTATCAGGAAGCCGGACGTGCCGGACGGGACGGCGAAAGCGCCGAATGTACGCTGCTGTTCAGTTTCAGCGACCGCTATATCCAGAAATTTCTGATCGAAATGAATAACCCGCCGCCGGAGGTCATCCGCGGCGTTTATACCGCTGTCAGAAATAAAATTCTGGCGATGGAAACCCCGGCACCGCTGGAAATTTCCGCTTCAGCTCTGGCTGACGATGTTCCCGGAGTGAAAAGTGACGGTCAAATCTCTGCCGCACTGGGGATCCTGGAAAAATCCGGCGCCATCCGGCGCATGGCACGGCGCAGCGGTCACGGCACTTTGCGCTTTACCGGTGACCCCGACCGGCTCCGCATCCTGCATCAGGAGGAGCGCACCCAGCGCTCACGTTTCATCCACCGGGTGATCTCCAAATGGGGACGTGCCGCCGGACGGGAAACGGAGTGTACCATTGAGGAGCTGGCGGAAATCGCCGGACTGTCGCCCGATCAGGTCAAGCGGGTCATCGGCGCCCTGTCCGGAGAGGTTTTGGAATGGCACGGCGGCTTTACCGGACGGGCGATCGAATTGACCGACCCGGCACTGATCACCCCGGAACTGGACGATGCGGAATTATCCCGCCATCTGGATTACGAAACCGCCCGGCTGGATGAAGTGGTCCATTACGCCCGCAGTGCCAACTGCCGCCAGGTCGGATTGATCGGATACTTCGGTGAAGTTTGCGATAACTGGGAGTGCGGCTGCTGTGATATTTGCGCCGGGACCTCCGCCGCCGCCGGGATCTCCGGGGTCAGCGAAAGTGATATCCGCACCGCATTGCGGGCAGCGGATATTTTCAGCGGCAGGATCGGCATCGGGAAACTCGGTCAGATCCTCGCCGGCAGCCGCAGTGCTTCGATCATCGCCGGGAACTGGCACCGCAACCCCTGTTTCGGCACCCTGCGGAAACTCCGTGCCGCCAAAATCGAACGGCTGCTGCGGGCGTTGACCGATTCCGGCGAACTTGCCCGGATCGACCGCAACGGCTACCCCTGTATCGTCCTCTCGGAAAAAGGCAGAGCCCGTCTGCACAACAGCAAAAATCTGACGGAATAATAGAGAAGTACCCTGCCGCCGGCGTGTCACAACTTGACGGCGGCGGTGATTTTTTGCTGCAACCGCTGTAACGGCAGCCCGATGATATTTTCCAATTCGCCGGAGTAATCTGCTACGATCATGTCGCCGTGTTCCTGAATGGCATACGCCCCGGCTTTATCCAGCACCGGCACCAGCCGCAGATATTCGGCGATCACTGCGGCGGTAAGTTCTTTGAAACGCACCTGTGAAACTTCATGCCACAAGTCACTTGTTCCGTCGGGAAAACAGAGCGCAAGCCCGGTGACAACTTCGTGAGTGCGCCCGGAAAATTCCTGCAAAAACCGTGCCGCTTCGGACAAATCTGCCGGTTTGCCCACAGCTTTGCCATCAAACAAAATCATCGTGTCGGCGCCCAGCACCAGGGCATCGGGATGAGTTGCCGCCACCGCACGGGCTTTGCGCCAGGCATTCTGCTCCGGCAGCAGCCGCAAATCAGCCGCAGTGGTCAACTCCTCCGTATCTGCCGTCACCACGGTAAAATCAAAACCGCACCGGCGCAGAAGTTCGCACCGGCGCGGCGATTTGGATGCCAGAATCAGTTTCATTTTGCTTCCAGATCCGGATAATTGTCTTCTTCACTTTTGCAGGCATCGATCCGCAAATCAACTTTATTGATGTTGTCAATGCCGAAAATCGAACTCATTTTTTCTTTGACTTCAGCACTCACGGCAACATAAAGAGCGGGCGTCCCCACCATGCCGGGCAGAAATTTACCGCGAATTTCAATGGCATACTCTTTTTTTACTTTATAAACCGCAATCCGGGAAATTTCCAGCTGGTTGAAATGCGCCAGCTCCTGCCGCAATACCCCGGTCACCGCTTTGATGGAAACAATTATCGCACCACTGTCGCCGGGCAGCTCAAAAAACGCACATTTTTTGCGGCTGCGGCAAATTATAAACAGCAAATGCACCAGCAATACCAGCACCAGATAGCAGCCGATGCCGACAATAATACCGCGAATGAAATCATCCTGCCAGTAAACTTTCAACATCTGAATAAACCTATCCACAAATTTTGACATAGCCCGGACTCCTTTGATTATAAAGTTATGTTTTAATATAACATCACCGGAACTGTTTTCAAGTAACTCTTATGCAAAAGTCGCAGTTTTCATAATTTACAGCAAAACAGATGCCACCGCCGTCAAGCCGGATGCACTTGAGGGTTGCAGACTGCAATAAAAAACCGCCCCCGCAAGTTGGGGGCGGCAGAGTGTGGTCGTGATTCCCGGTCACCGCTTAACGGGCGGGATCGAGCAGGTACTGGCGGAAGCCGTACTGATTGGTTTCACCGGCTTTTTCCAGTTCTTTTTTGATAACCGGCATCTGTTTGGTGACTTCGGCGGGGGTGGTCAGCGGCAGGATCTCTGCGACAACCAGCAGCTGGGAACGTTTGGTGGATTCACGTTCGGTGGAGAAAAGCCAGCCGATCACGGGCAGATCTTTGAGGATCGGCACGCCGCCGGAAACACGCACGACGTCACGTTTTTCCAGACCGCCGATCATCAGTTTGGTACCTTTATTGTCGATCATAAAGGTGGTGTCGATCACAGCGCCTTTCTGGATGCGCGGGGAACCGTCAGAGGTATAACCGATCAGCGAGGAGTTGCGGATATTGACGTCGAGGATCGTGGCTTTGTCCGTGACGGACGGTTTCATGCTCATTTCAAATCCGAAATTCGTGGCAGTGGTTTCAACTTTTTTGCCGTGTTTCTGCACTTCAGCGCCGCTGGGCAGGGTGGTCGCCGGGATATCTTCCGGAGTGGCGACAAAAATGCCGGTGGTTTTGCTGATATTGGAGAATTGACCGTGTTTCAACCGCAGCATGGCGGTGTGCATGACTTTGGCTTTTCCTTTGCTGGTCAGGAAATCGATGTATTTGGTATTCCATTTGGGATTGAAACGGAAATACCGCACGCTTTCCCAGCCGCCGCCTCTGACCAGATCAAAAGCGTCGTGATTCTGCATGAATCTGCCGCCGGCACTGAAAAAGTTGACGCCTTCGTTGTTTTTCCAGCTCTGGAAATCCAGACCGATGGTGGTGTCGTTTTCGGCGTAGATCTCGTAAACGGTGACTTTTGCCTGAACTTCCGGATAGGGTTTGTCGTATTCGGCAAGCACCCGGTCGATGGTTTTGCGGGAGAACGGCACGGTGTTGAAGAAAATCAGGTTCAATGCTTTATCTGCGATCAGCGTATCGCTGCCGCCGACGTTGTTCATCACCGGATCTTTGCTGTAAGCGCCGACCTGATTGACCATTTCCTGCAGCTCCTCTGCCGAACGGTATTTGGGGGAGTACAAATAGGTCGGTTTACCGGAAGCGGCGATGGTTTTCGGTTTGTCCAGTTCGCTGACCAGCGTATCGAAGCCCTGACCTTTTTCGGTGTCGTCGAAACGGTAGTCTTCGGCGGAAATCAACAGCACTGCACGGCCGTCGGTGTACTGCACTGCTTCAATATTGGTGTTGCAGTCATCGACTTTGCGGGTCTGGACGATTTTGCGCAGATAGGTACGCATTTCGTAGGGATCGACGTGTTTCAGCACATAGGCTTTGGTAATGACGTTGGGGTCGGCATTATCACGGACGAAGTGGACGACATCGGTGTCCGGTTTGACCGTGACATTCAATCTGGCATCAATACTGCTGTCTTTGTAGGGTGCCGCCGCACCGCCGGCAAAAAGATTTGCCACGGTTACTGCAGAGAGCACCGCCGCAGAAAATATATAAATTTTTTTCATGGTCAGAAACTCCTGATTAGATTATTTTTTGGCAAGTTCATCAAACTCCACGACCGCACCGGCGGGGAGATTTTCGTCGATATTGACTTTAGCGGCACGGGCCGTGACGAAGTAGTAGATTTTTTCATCATTTTCCGTGGTCGTACCGAAAATATATTTCAGAATCGGCAGTTCGCAGAGGAAAGGCACGCCGATAGTCTGCTCGACTTTGCTTGCCCGTTCCCAGGTCGCCAGCACGACCTCTTTGCCCGGCTGCAGCGATGCCGCAGTGGAAATGAAAGCGCGATCGGAAATTTCTGCACCGTGATTGTTGCGTTCCACGACGTTGTTGTGGGTCAGATTGAGTTCAAAATTGATATTGCCGTTTTTATCACCGGTGACTACCGGAGTATAAATATCCGCCACGATGCTCGCATCGGCACCGATGCCGACGTTGGAAATGTGATCCTGATCTTTGGTGATATTCTGATAATCCGGCGCAAATTCGACAGTGTAATTTTTCTCATCATTGGAAATCATCAGCGAAGCGGTCGCACTGACAGTAGCTTTGCCATCCTGCTGGAGCAGCCGGATAAAGCTCATGTCAAACGCCGGAGCCGTGTAAAATCCGCCGAAACCGTAGGTCAGATTGCCCGCCAGATCGACACCATGAGCGAGCAGCTGATTGAAAATTTCCTGGGTGGCAC
Source organism: Lentisphaerota bacterium (assembly GCA_015061865.1). Taxonomy (GTDB): domain Bacteria; phylum Verrucomicrobiota; class Lentisphaeria; order Victivallales; family Victivallaceae; genus UBA1784. The sequence goes on along the minus strand of SUVU01000026.1, from coordinate 1,105 downwards.
GCAGATTCAATGCATCATAACCGGCGCTGAAAAGATTCAGACCCGGGCCGTTTTTCCACGCCAGATAGTCGATGCCGATGTCTTTGAGATCGCTCTCACGGACGGCATAGACTGACAATTCGACGCGCGCCTGCGGGATCGCCCGGTCGAGCCACGCCAGTTTGTCTTTGATATCAGCGACGGTAGCAGGGGTGTCTTTGAAGTAGAACATATTGCGTTTGGCATCGTATTTGACTTTGCCGTCCTCGGGGGAACTGGCAACGCCGCCGTCAACGATGACATTGAGCATGCTTTTGGCACCACGGAATTTCGGGGTGTAGAAGCCGTATGCGATGCCGTTGCCGGTGATGTTGGAGCCGGTTTTGTCCATCGGGGCTTTGTGGTCGAGCGTTGCCACGAGTTTGTCAACGTATTCGATCATGTTTTCGCCGGTGGAAACGATCAGCAGCTGTCTGCCGCCCGCCGCCATGGTGCTGACATTGGATTCTTTGCAGTAACGGACGACGGCGCTGGTGATAAAGGGGGCAATATCGGCAGCTTTGGTATTTTTCAAAGCATAGATTTTTGCCGCCATGTTTTTCTGGGCATCATCTTCTACAAAGGTGATTTTCTGGACTTTTTCCACCGGTTCCGCCGGTGCCGGCTCATTTGCGGCTGCGGGCAGTGATACCAATGCCGCCGCCATGACCGCAAATGCACAAGGCATGATTCTGGGGTTCATAAATAATGTCTCCTTAAAGGTTTGATACCGTAATCGCTGCCCCGCACACCCGGAACAGATACGGAAATTGGTGAAATCACGCTCCCCACAAGCGTTTTCCTTTCTTATAATATAACAGCGACTTTTATTTTTGCAAATTAGACTGGGCTAATTTTTTTATTTTTTTTATTTTTTTCCCGTTTTGCCCTGCGGTTCCGGTGTACAGTCTGCAAGCGGTTGTTTTTGATATTTTGCGGGGTTATTCCAGTATCAGTACAATTTATGCGGGCGGGGTGGAGGGGATGCAAGCGTTTTTGTGAGCAGTCTGCGGGCGGTTTATTTTGATATTTAGCGTGGTTACGCTTTTTTTGCAGGGGCTCACGCCGCCCCTGCACCCCGCGCCCG
>SUVU01000149.1 GCA_015061865.1 Lentisphaerota bacterium | reverse complement strand
TGAGGACTGCACCGATCTCGGCTTCAGCACCGCGGATTTCGCGCAACAGTGCCGGAAGCGTGTCACCGGTGACACCGGCTTTGGCCAAATGACCCTTGCGGGCTTTGGTCACGTTCTTTGCTTTGCGACTGCCGAAACCCAGCTGGATCGCTGAGTAGCCGTCGCGCTCGACGGTTTTGACATCGGTGACGACGCAGGGACCGACCTCGATCACAGTGACCGGGATCAGCACGCCTTTTTCGTCATAGACCTGAGTCATGCCGAGCTTTTTACCGATTAAACCTTTCATTTCTTTCTCCTTTTCATTGTATAGAGAAACTTTCGATACACGCTCCCAATCGGCCGGGAACGGCGGTATCTAAATCACCGGGCACCCCGCCCGGTGATCCCGGATCCCGATCTTTCGGATCAGAAACCCGTTTTGATCGAAATGTCCACACCGGCGGGAAGGTTGAGTTTTTTCAACTCATCGACCGTGCGGCCATTAGGATTGACGATGTCCAACATCCGTTTGTGAGTGCGGATCTCGAACTGTTCCATTGATTTTTTGTTAACGTGAGGGGAACGGTTGACCGTCCAACGCTCGATGCGGGTCGGAAGCGGAACGGGACCCGCAACCATGACACCGGTACGTTTGGCGGCTTCGAGGATCTCGTTGACCGACTGATCCAGAATCCGGTGTTCATAAGCCTGCAACCGGATGCGGATACGCTGAGTTTTCGCCGTAGCCATTATTTTTTCTCCACGATTTTATCTTGAATGTTTTTCGGAACTTTCTCAAAGTGCGCCGGTTCCATCGAGTAGGTGGCACGGCCGCGGGACAGCGAACGGATCGCAGTCGCATAACCGAACAGCTCTGACAACGGAACGTTGGCAAGCACACGGGTGAAACCATTGTCACCGGCATTGATCTCAACGATCGTACCGCGACGGCTGGTCAAGTCACCGATCAAATCGCCCATGTTTTCGTCCGGAGTGGTCAATTCGACTTTCATAATCGGCTCCAGCAATTCGATACCGGCTTTTTTGGCGGCATCTTTGAACGCCATGGAACCGGCGATTTTGAACGCCATTTCCGAGGAGTCGACCGGGTGATAACTACCGTCAACGATCTCGACTTTGAAGTCGATCATCGGATAACCTGCCAACACACCGCTGGCGGCGGCTTCACGGATACCGCTTTCGATCGGTTTGATATATTCTTTCGGAATATTACCGCCGACCACGAGGTTCTCGATGGTGATACCGGCACCGCGTTCCTGCGGGATCAGGTTAATGATACAGTGACCATACTGACCGCGACCGCCGGACTGACGGACGAACTTGGTATCGGAATTACCGCTGCCGCACAGAGCTTCGCGGTAAGCAACCTGCGGAGCGCCGGTATTGGCTTCGACTTTGAACTCACGGATCAGACGATCCAGAATGATTTCCAGATGCAGCTCACCCATACCGGAAATAATGGTCTGACCGGTTTCTTCGTTGCTGCTGATACGGAAAGTCGGGTCTTCATCGGAGAGCGCGATCAAACCTTTGGTCAGTTTATCACGGTCGCCGGATGATTTCGGCTCGACGGCGATAGAGATAACCGGTTCGGGGAAACTCATGGATTCCAGCACGATCGGATCGCTTTCCACGCAGATGGTATCACCGGTGGTCACGTTGCGCAGACCCACCGCAGCGGCGATATCACCGGAGAAAATCTCTTCACGCTCTTCACGGCTGTTGGCGTGCATCTGCAGCAGACGGCCGAGACGTTCACGTTTTCCGGTACGCGGGTTCAACACGGTCATACCCTGTTTCGCCACACCGGAATAAATACGGAAGTAGTAAAGTTTACCGACAAACGGGTCACTCATGATTTTGAAGACCAACGCCGCAAACGGCTGCATATCGCCGACGTGACGGGTGACCTCTGCGCCGGTAGCCGGATCGGAACCGGTGATGTCCCAGATATCGACCGGGCTGGGCAGGTAATCGACCACCGCATCAAGCAGCGGCTGAACACCGCGGCATTTGAACGCACTGGCAGCGGCGACCGGAACGGCTTTCGCTTTCAAAGTCGCACGACGCAGCGCGGCGCGGAGCAATTCGACATCGGGCATTTCGTCAGCGAGGAAAATCTCCATGACTTCGTCATCGACTTCAGCCAGAGTTTCAACGTTGCTGTGGAAAACACGATCACGATATTCCTGCATTTCAGCGGGAACTTCTTTTTCCTCAATGGTCACGCCCTGATCTTTATCGCTGAAGTAGTAGGCTTTGTTGGCGAACACGTCAACAACACCTTTGAAATCAGCTTCTTTACCGATCGGCAGCGTCACCGGGATCGGATTGGCACCGAGTTTGGTGCGGATCTCCGCCACAGCGCCATCAAAATCGGCACCGGTACGGTCCATTTTATTGATCAGAGCAACAATCGGCACGTTGTATTTCTGCGCCTGACGCCAGACGGTTTCGGTCTGGGGCTGGACTTTACCGACGGAGCAGAAGACTGCGACCGCACCGTCCAACACACGCAGAGAACGTTCCACCTCAGCGGTGAAGTCCACGTGTCCCGGAGTATCGATGATGTTGATACGGTGGTTTTTCCAGAAGCAGGTCGTGGCAGCACTGGTAATGGTGATACCGCGCTCACGTTCCTGTTCCATCCAGTCCATCGTGGCGGTACCCTCGTGGGTATCACCGATTTTGTAGTTCACGCCGCTGTAAAACAGAATACGCTCGGTCAGCGTGGTTTTACCAGCGTCAATGTGCGCCATAATACCGATATTACGCACATTGCGCAAAGAAACCTGACGGTTGTTTGACTCATGAAATTCTTTATTCATAACCGCCCCCGATTACCAACGGTAGTGGGCAAAGGCTTTGTTCGCCTGCGCCATTTTGTAGGTATCTTCTTTTTTCTTGATGGAAGCACCGGTGTTGTTGAACGCATCCAGCAATTCGCTGGCGAGGGATTCCGTCATGGATTTGCCTTTGCGGCCGCGGGAATAGGTCACGATCCAGCGCATGGCGAGAGCGACCTGACGTTCCGGATCGACTTCGATCGGAACCTGATAGGTGGCACCGCCGACGCGACGGCTTTTGACTTCCAGTTTCGGCTTGACGTTTTCCAACGCCTGGGCAAAAACTTCGATAGCCGGCATATCAGCTTTTTTGCTCTGAATAAGTTCCAAAGCATCATAAACAATGCCTTCAGCGGTTGCTTTTTTGCCGCGGGTCATGATGGTATTGATCAGCCGGGCGATCAGCAAGCTGTTGTACTTCACATCGGGAGTAAGCTCCCGTTTGACGACACTACGTCTTCTCATGGCTTATTATCTCCCAATATTATTTCTTTTTACCTTTGGCGTCATCGGCACCCGGTTTCGGGCGTTTGGCACCGTATTTGGAACGGCCCTGACGGCGTTTCTCAACACCGAGGCTGTCCAGAGAACCGCGGACGATGTGGTAACGGACACCCGGCAGGTCGCGGACACGACCGCCTTTGACCAGAACCACGGAGTGTTCCTGCAGGTTGTGACCCTCGCCACCGATATAGGCGGTGACCTCCTGACCATTGGTCAGACGGACACGGGCGATTTTACGCAACGCCGAGTTCGGTTTCTTCGGGGTACGGGTGGTGACCTGCAGACAGACGCCGCGACGCTGCGGGCAGGCACTCAACGCCTTTGATTTGCTTTTCTTCTCTTTTTCTTCGCGTCCAAGACGCACCAGCTGATTGATTGTCGGCATGGTAGTTTCCTGACTTTTTTTACTCTTTTATCTATGTTCACCCAAATACACAATGCATCAAAGACTTATAAAATAACACCAAAGTGCGTTATTTTCAAATCTTTTCCTGAAATTTTATTCAAAAAACCTCAGTTTTCCTCGCCAAACCCCTCCAAATCGTCATCTACGATCAATTCTTTGGCCTCATCGGGCAGCATGTCCTCATCCGCAGAATCGTCGGCATCGCGCCACTCGGCGGCGATATCCTCGTAGGAGCGTTCGGCCTCCTG
>SUVU01000148.1 GCA_015061865.1 Lentisphaerota bacterium | reverse complement strand
CCTGCACCGGCGGCGGTATCCCCCCGCAGAGTGTGCGTGACGTCTGGGGCGTGATCAAAGCCTACACCACCCGGGTCGGCGAAGGCCCGTTCCCGACGGAATTGTTTGACGATACCGGTGAAAAACTCCGTCAGGTCGGCCGTGAATTCGGCGCTACCACCGGCAGACCCCGCCGTTGCGGCTGGTTCGATGCGGTGGCATCCCGTTACGCCTGCATGGTCAACGGGATCAATAAACTTGCCGTGACCAAACTGGATTGTCTGGATGATCTGGACGAGATCGCGATCTGCGTGGCTTACAAAGTCAACGGCGTGATGACCACCGAATTCCCCGCTTCCGTGGCGGAATTGGAGGTGGCGGAGCCGGTTTACGAGTACATGCCGGGTTGGAAAACCTCCACCAGCGAAGTCGATTGTGCAGAGAAACTTCCGGAAAACGCCCGCAAATATCTGCTGCGTATGGCGGAGCTGGTCGATTCCGAGATCGCCATTATTTCCGTCGGTCCCCGCCGGGATCAGACGTTTGCCGTGGAGGCTTTGAGCTGAGATGCAGCGCCCCGGCGAAAGATCAGTATTCGCCGCATTTTTCGGCAATTTGGATTACTTACAGATCGGTGCCATGGCATTATTGCTCGGCACCGGTCTGATTTTTATTAATTCCACCGGCGAACAGGTCGGGACGGTTGCCAGCAGGGCGTTTTTCGGCAAGCAGGTGATTTGGATCATTTGCGGCACGGTGCTGTATTTCGTGCTGGCGGCGGTGGATTACCGGAGTTTGCCGGTACGGTTTTTCGTATTCGGAGCGTATCTGGCGGCGGTGGTATTGCTGATCACAGTGTTGTTTTTCGGCAAAGAAATATTCGGCGCCCGGCGGTGGCTCGATTTGGGCGGATTCCGGCTGCAGCCCTCGGAATTGGCTAAATTGACGGTGATTTGCGTGCTGGCAAATATTTTTTCTGCCGTCAGGTTCCGCCGGGAACCGCTGACGGCGATCGGGTTGGCGGCGGCAGCGGTATTGGTGCCGTTTATGCTGATCGTGGTGGAGCCGGATTTGGGCAGTGCGCTGATTTTGCTGCCGGATTTCGGCAGTATGCTGTTTTGTTACGGTATCAAGTGGCGTTATGTGCTGCTGACACTGCTGCTGGTGGTGTTCGGCGTGACGTTTATTCTGGTAGATTGTTTCGTGCTGGATAAGCCGGTGGCGCTGCGGGAGTATCAAGTGACCCGCATCAAAGTCTTTTTCAACCCCAAAATGGACATCCGCAACCGGGGCAATAACGCTTATCAGGCGATGAATTCGGTCGGTTCCGGCGGCTGGTCGGGCAAAGGGATCGGCAAAGGCACCCAGAACGAATTGGGATTTCTGCCGCAAACGGTTTCCAACAACGACTTTATTTTTTCCGTGCTTGCCGAGGAGACCGGTTTCGCCGGGGCGCTGGCGTTGCTGATGTTTTACGGAACGCTGATCTATACGGTGCTGCGAACCGCATTTCTGACGTCGGGGTACGGCAGGTATCTGGCAGTGGGGATCGGTACGATGCTGTTTTGTCACATATTTATCAATATCGGCATGAATATCGGTATTGCCCCGATCACCGGATTGCCGCTGCCGCTGGTCAGTTACGGCGGGTCGTTTACTTTGACCGGGATGGGGACGCTGGGGGTGGTGCAGTCGGTCTACCGGTGCCGCCGCCTGGAGGCGCAGAGGAGGTAACAGATGTTGAAAGCGTTGTTCCGCCCGGCGATGATCGTGGTGCCGCTGGTGATCGGATTTTTTGTCCCGGCGGCGGGAGATCTGGCTTATGAGCCGTATTATGTGGTGCGGTATAATCTGGTGCTGATGATATTTCTGGCGGCATTGGGGATCAAATTGCAGGATTTGAAATTGCGCCGGGAACACGGTCTGCTGCTGGCGGCAAATATTCTGCTGGGGGTGGTGCCGTTTATGGTACTGCGGAAAATTTTTCCGGCGGATCCGGCGTTGGCGCAGATGGTGTTTTTTATCGGTATCACGCCGACGGCGGCGGCAAGTTCGGTGATAATTTCGCTGCTGAACGGCAGAGTGGGGTTTTCATTGACCGGGTTCGCGGTCAGTAATATCGGTATTGCGCTGGCGATGCTGGGGCTGCTGCCGTATACGACCGGGAATTTTTCGGCGGAATTCTGTACTTCAGTGGCGCAGACGATTGTGCTGATCATCATGCTGCCGGTGGCGATGGCGCAGGTGTGCCGCAGGATATTTCCGGCGGCGGTGAAATTGATCCCGAAATTCAAAATGGTTTCGCTCTCCCTCTGGTCGCTGTCGCTGTTTATTCTTGCCGGGGTGGCACGGCAGTATTTTATTGCTCATCCCGGCGAATCGGTGCGGCAGGCGGTGTTGTGCGGGGCGGTTTCGCTGGTGTGCTGTGCGGTGAATTTCACATGCGGAGCGTGGATCGCCCGGAAAAAATTCCGCCGGGAATGCAGTCAGCTGTTGGGGCAGAAAAATACGATATTTACGGTGTGTCTGGCGCTGGCGTATGCTGATGCGCTGGCGGCGTTGGGGGTGACGTTTTACATCGTGTGGCACAACAGCTGGAATGCCACGCAGTTGCTCATGTATGACCGGCGGCAGAAAAAACGTTTGTCCCGGCAACGGTGAAGAAAGGATATATTATGGATGAAAAAAGGTTGTCTGCGTATGCAGATTTGATCGTGGAAACGGGTATCAATCCCGATGCCGGGCAGGAGGTGGTCATTACCGCCGGATTCGATCAGCTCGATTTCGTGCGCATGGTCACGGAGAAATGTTACCGGCGGGGCGTTGCTAAAGTCTGGTTCAACTGGCTGGATATGCCGCTGGAAAAACTTCACAATCTGTACCAGAGCGAGGAAAAACTCGGCACTCTGGAACAGTGGGAAATTGAAAAAATGCGGTGGCAATCGGAAAAACTGCCGGCCAGATTGTGGCTGGATTCCGACGACCCGGACGGGATGAACGGCATCGACCAGGGCAAACGCGCCCGGGCGCAGATGAAAAAATTTCCGCTGATAAAGCCGTTCCGGGATGCGATGGAAAACCGCCACCAGTGGTGTATCGCCGCCGTGCCGGGCAAAGAGTGGGCGCAGAAAGTGTTTCCGGAACTTCCGGCGGATGAAGCCGTGGAGAAACTCTGGGAGGCGATTTTGAGCGCTTCGCGTGCAGCGGACGGTGATCCGCAGGAGAATTGGAAACAGCATAATGAGACCGTCCACCGCCGTGCCGCCACGCTGAATGAGTATAATTTTGCCGAATTGCGTTATAAGTCTGCCAATGGCACGGATTTCCGGGTGGGGCTGATGGAGCAGGGGGTGTTTGCCGGCGGAGCTGAAACGGATTTGTCGGGCCGGGTGTTCAATCCCAATATTCCTTCGGAAGAGATTTTTACTACTCCCATGCGCGGCAAAGCCGACGGCGTGCTGGTGGCAACGAAACCGCTGTCGTATCAGGGGGCATTGATCGAAAATTTCTCCATCCGTTTCGCTGACGGCAAGGCCGTGGAGGTCCACGCTGAACGCAATCAGGAGGTGCTGGAAAAGATGATCGCCATGGATGATGGTGCCGCATATCTCGGCGAAGTCGCCCTGATCGCCTGCGATTCTCCGATCAATAATACCGGGATATTGTTTTATAATACGCTGTTTGACGAAAATGCCTCCTGTCATGTGGCGCTGGGGCGGGGATTTGACGTGTGCGTGAAAGATTTTGCCAAATATACGGCGGATGAGATCCGTGCGCTCGGAGTCAATGACAGTATGGTCCACGTCGATTTTATGATCGGTTGTGACGATCTGGAAATCACCGGTATCACGCATGACGGCAGCGAAGTGGCGGTGTTCCGCTGCGGAAATTGGTGTTTTTGAGCCGGAAACGGGAAAAAACAGCAAAAAGTAAGAGAAAAAACTTGACAAATCAGGTTTTAGAGAGTATTTTAATAAATCTTCACATTGTTGGAAGTTATTTGACGGCGATCCCGATCATCACGCCTGATGATACTCCGCATGATGAAGTCCGGGCGTTCCGGTGACGGACGCTGACGATGGTTTGGGCGGCGAC
>SUVU01000147.1 GCA_015061865.1 Lentisphaerota bacterium | reverse complement strand
GCTCTTCCGATCTATCCCGGTCGTTTTTGTTCAAATCATATTTCCGCAAAGATGCCTCAAGCAACTTCACCAAAACTTCCGGCGGCACATCCCGCTGCATGGCCTGAAGCATGACCAGCCGGGAACTGCGCAGATCAGCAGGACGCCGGTTCCACACCGCCAGCAAGCGCTTCAAAGTATCGTCTTTGCAGCCGGATTTTTCCAGTTCCATATTCAAACTGCGTATCAATTCCGGTGTGGTTTCATTGGTGACCTCCAAAGCGTGCAGCAATGCCCCCAGCCGTTCGGCAGGATCAGTTTCATTCAGTGCCGCCACCAGATTGCCGGAATCAGCCGCCGAACCGGCGTGGAGCGTCAAAGCCGTACACACGGCAGCTAACAGCCAAACCCGTTTCATCGTCCGCCTTTCCGTCGTTTTTCCGCCAGCAGATCGCCCCGGAAAGTTTTGACCACAGTCACGTCCACAAAATCCCCCGGATGGAGCGTTTTAGCTGCCGGCACCTGCACCGCATTATCAATATCCGGAGCATCACATGCGCCACGGCAAAACGCCACTCCATCGTCAATATAATCCACCAGTACCCGCATGGATGACCCAATGCGTTTGCGCTGAGAGCGTTTCATAATATCGCTTTGCAGCTGCATCAGTTTTTCCGCCCGTGCTCCGGCAACATCACTGGGAACCTGATCTGCCATTTCCGCCGCCACGGTTCCCGGCTCCGGAGCGTAGGGAAATACGCCCATGCGTTCAAATCCCGCCTCTTTGACAAACTCACACAATTCCTCAAATTCAGCTTCGCTTTCTCCCGGCAAACCGGCGATAAAAGTCGTCCGCAGGGTAAGCTGCGGGATTTCCGCCCGCAAACGCCGGATCAATGCCCGGATCCCGGCACTGTCAATATGGCGGTTCATCGCCAGCAATATCCGGTCGGAAATATGCTGCAGCGGCATATCCAGATACGGCAGAATTTTGCGGGATGAAGCCAGCACACCAATCAGTTCGTCGGTATAATGCGCCGGGTGCGTATACAGCAGCCGGATCACGAAATCCCCCGGCAGTGCCTCCAATTCCCGCAGCAATCCCGCCAGCGTCGCCCCATCTTTGCGGTCATGCCCGTAAGCGGTGATGTCCTGCGCAATGACGATCAACTCTTTCACGCCGTTGCCAAGCAGTGTTTTCGCTTCGGAAATCACCGATTCCAGCGGCCGGGAGCGCAGCGCTCCACGCAATCCTGGAATCGCACAGTAAGCACAATGATTATCGCAGCCGTCACAAATTTTCAAATACGCCACATGCGGCAATGTCAACTGCATTCTGGGCATGGTTTCATCGCACAAATAAGTGCATTTGCGCGCCCGGGATGCTTTGACTCTGCCATCAAGCAGATCCCGGATTTTGGCGGTATCATTGACTTTGCACCAGAGGTCAACTTCTTTGAAATACGCTTTGAATTCGGGGAACTGGGCGTGATTCATCAGACAGCCTGCAACTGCGATTTTACGCTCCGGATGTCCGGCTTTCCACTCCACGGCGGCAGCGATCTCGGCAGCGGCTTCCGCCCGGGCTTCCGGCAGAAAAGCACAGGTATTGACGATGTAAATATCCGCATCCTCCGGATCAAAGCACAAACTGTCGCCCCCGGCAAGAAATGCTCCGGAGATCAACTCTGCTTCCACGATGTTTTTAGGACATCCCAGCGCTGCAATGAAAAATTTACGTTCCCCGTCCATGACCGTCACACCAATTCATCCACCGTCAACACGACTTTATGCCGGACAGTTTCGCCAGGAGCGATCGTTTTCAGCACCCCTTTGGCGGCATTATTCGCCTGCCCTTCCGGGATGCAGTTGCCCGGTTCGATGCCGAGAACATACTCGCCCTGCCCCATTTGTTTCCACTCGGACAAATACGGCAGCGTATCACGGCTGTACGCCACCCGCAGAGCCAGTTTCAATTTCGGATTCACCAATTTCATCTCCGCCATGCCATTTGCGGCGGCAGGCAGATCGTGATAATAGATCTGTTCCACAAATCCGGCTTCAGGTGCGGTAATTTTATCCCAATCATCCAATCCGGCGGCGGCATGAGCATTTTGCGGTGTGACCGGGTGTTCCGGGACGTCGAAATAAGCACCGTCATCAACCAGCGGGAATGAAAAATTCATGTGATAAAGCAGCATAAACGGCGACTCTTTATAGCCGAGATTGGTCACTTCATCCTCGATCACCAGAGAATTGCTGCCCAGTTGAGTTGAAATCGTCCGGGTCAGGCGCAGCACTTCACCGAAAACTTTGCTGTGATACACTTTACCGGAAACCCGGAGCTTGTAAACATCATTTTCCCAGTCGCTGACGGTATTGACCTCCTCGGCTTTCAAATGTGAAAGTCTGCCGTGCAATCCGTGGGCTTCACCGGCTTCGCAGGGGCCGCCGACATTGAGCAAACCGCATCCGGTCAGCAAACCGCCGCCCCAGGAGCGCAGCCAGTTGAAATTTTCCGGCTCGTAAGACTCCGCCGTGCCGCACGCCGGAGTCAGCCACACCAGCGGCATACCCTTGAAAGCGGCTTCACCGATGTCCATCCCGCGGTCAGGGTACACCGTAAAACTCCATTTGCCGCCGTTATTGACATCAACTATCCTCATGCCCCGGCCTTTGCCGTCATCCAGCACTGCCCGGCGGACAGACGCCAACTGGCGCATTGCACCGACTTTGCCATAAATATTTTTACGGGAAAAATCCATGATCCTGCTCCTTTTTGCAGTATATTTTTTCAGTCACTTGAAAATATAACACATTTCATGCCTATTTACAAACAAAAAAACGCTCCGGCAGGCAAAAACGATTGTAAATTTATGCTTAACGGGTTATATTATATGAAAATAATATCTTAACAACGTAATTTCAGGAGTTTTATCATGTCAGAAGAGTACAAAGATCTGCAGTTGATGGATAAAATCGTCAGTCTGTGCAAACGTCGCGGTTTCGTATTCCCCAGTTCCGAGATCTACGGCGGTTTCAACGGTTTCTGGGACTACGGTCCGTACGGATCCCGCATGAAACGGGCGATCGAAAACCTCTGGTGGCGCGAAATGGTCGAAACCCGTGACAATGTCGAGGGTCTGGACTCCACCATCATCGCCAATCCTACCATCTGGAAAGCATCCGGTCACCTCGACCAGTTCAGCGACCTGATGACCGACTGCAAAAGCTGCAAAGCCCGCCACCGGGTCGATCAGATGCCCGATCCGACCACCTGCCCCAACTGCGGATCCAAAGACCTCACCGAGCCGAAAGAATTCAATCTGATGATGAAAACTTTCGTCGGCCCGGTTTTCGACGATGAACACGTCGCCTATCTGCGTGCCGAGACCTGCCAGCCGATTTTCGTCGACTTCCACAGTGTCCGTATCGCCACGAGACAGAAACTGCCGTTCGGTATCGCCCAGATCGGTAAATCTTTCCGCAACGAGATCAACCCGCGCAACTTCACTTTCCGCAGCAGAGAATTCACCCAGATGGAGATGGAATTTTTCTGCGACGATGCCGAAGGCATGGAATGGTTTGAATACTGGAAAGAACAGCGCATCAAATACTACCGTGAGAAACTCGGTTTCCCGGAAGATTTCATGCGTATCTACGAACACGAAAAACTTGCCCACTACGCCAAAGCCGCCGTGGATATTGAAGTCAAATATCCTTTCGGCTGGGGTGAATTGGAGGGTATCCACCACCGCGGCACCTGGGACTTGAGCCAGCACAGCAAATTCTCCGGTCAGGATTTGAGCTATGTCGACCATGACAACAAACGCAAAATCATGCCGACCTGCGTGGAAACCAGTGTGGGTCTTGACCGCACTATCCTCGCTTTGTTGAGCTTTGCTTACGACGAAGAAGCCGCCTCCACCCAGAAAGCTGACATGGACGAAGACGTCCGTATCGTGCTGCACCTGCCCCCGCTGGTCGCACCGATCCAGGTCGCTGTCCTGCCGCAGTCCAAAAAACTCAAAGAAAACGCCTATGCGCTCTACAAAGACATCGACCGCTACTTCCGTTGCGAATACGATGAAACCGGCAGCATCGGCAAACGTTACCGCCGTCAGGACGAG